>JAJZOT010000094.1 GCA_021847855.1 Thermoplasmata archaeon
CAGAATCTACAACATACTGAAAAAGATGGATCTTCTCAGCCACTATTCACCCGAGGACATAATAAAACATCTTGAAAGGGTTTACATGCTGAAGATGGATGAGGAGTGGAAGATATCCGAAATACCTGAGAAATCCAGAATAATAATTGAGAAACTGAAAACACCTATTATGCAAAATAGCGGGAGTTAGAGTTTAAGGCCTGAATCATCTATAGACTTTTGGAAATCATAGTTTGACGTTTTTTCAATCTCTGCCCCCTGCCTCTTCGTTGAGTTCACCCAAGTCCTCAATCGTCCTTTTGATTGTTTCCTTGGATGCAATTTCATAGGTCGCAAAGTATTCTCGTTCTCTTCCTCTATTTGTACTGTTAGAAATCTACGCTATCTACCTTAGCCAAAAGAATTAATTCTCGTGTAAGCATGTTCAAATAATGATTCAGCTGGAAGGCGTCTCAAAGATATACAAAAATTCAACTTCAAGGGCTCTTGATTCGGTCAGTTTCGAGGTGAATGATCATGAAATACTAGGTTTTGTTGGCCTTAACGGTGCAGGAAAGACGACAGCCATCAAGATTGCGGCCGGTGTGCTGAACCAATCCTCTGGAAGGGTATTATTAGACCACGTGGACATGAGGGAAGATAGAAACTTTGCTTTGAGAAACATCGGTTGGGTACCTGAATTTCCAAACTTTGACCCCCTACTGAAAGCTTCTCAGGTTATGCGCTATTACTGTGGCCTTTACGGTCTTTCGAGTAGGGAAAGTCGGCTTAAATCTGAAGATATTCTTCAAAGAGTTGGACTTGGTGAAGACATGAACGGAAGACTGTCTTCATACTCTCAAGGAATGAAGAAAAGATTCTTGCTTGGATGCGCCATGATAATGGATCCAAAGAATTATCTCATGGACGAGACCCTCAATGGATTGGACCCGGAGGGCATTCGCGATGTCAAGATGTTCATCCTGAATGCTAAGAATAGGGGAGGAAGTGTTCTACTTTCGTCACACATTCTGTCCGCGGTGGAGGAGCTCGCAGACAGGGTGGCGATAATACATAAAGGTAAGATATTGAGTGTTTTGAGCAGATCAGATATCGCTTCCACAGGTAAGCCAGTGCTCAATGTGGAGGTGGTTGGAAATCCCGAAAAAGCTACGGAACTTCTGAGAGATTTTGGCGATGTTCAGGTTACTGAAAACAAGATAAAGGTGATCCAGTCGAATTCCACGATAATGAGTCCTGACGAAGCACTTAAGCTGCTATACGATAGCGGCGTGAAGGTTCTTGGCTTTTCTGTCTCGAGGGAAAAGCTAGAGGATCTTTTCTTTGAAATCATAGGGGAAGACAAGAAAGCCAATTCAAACGCATAACAAGAAAAATTGGCTCTGAATTTTACAAACCAAGTAAGCTGAAAGCCATTGCGCTTGCGATGCGGATCAATGCGAGCAGATATATAGAATCAGAGAACGAAGTTTCCGGCATGAATACTGCTCCCAGAACTGAGAGTAAGTCGTGCATGAGAAATCCTCAGCACTAATACCCTTGGAGACGCAACTTTCAGGACTGGAGAGACGCCAAAACTCGGTAATGGGTTCTCGCAAAACCGTCCATACTGTGAGGAATGAAGACCAAAGTCAGGAAAAAGCGAGAACTTTCAATCCCCTGGGATGGGGAGTATGTCAGTCTGTAGCGCTTGATTTGACCAGGCCAAAGGAGAATGCAATGACCACCCAGATTACACCAATGAAAAAAACCCTTAAAACCGTTGGTCTGTAGGAAGAAAAAGAGACGGAGAATATGCCAGAGTAACCAGTTATCATCGAAGATGTCAGAGTTTGGGCTCCTAGGGGATTAAGATAATATAATAGCACCCACACGTTCATATATTCAGATTTGTGCAAAAAAACATAGTTACCACTAAGTCCAAGGGCAGCATCCACGGATTGTATGACTTCTCCCCACATCACGGATAGGACGATAGCCAGAACAAGGGGAATCCCAATAGCCAGCAGATCAGATTTAGATGAAGAAGAGATCAGCATCGCAAAGCCAGCCAAGGCAGAATTTGATAAAAAAATTCCTAGGATCATTTCCAATATGGGAATAGCTGATATCCAGAATCCGGTCACTACATATGCATATAAGTCCATGGACCCCATCGTGAGAACGGACATTGAAAGTAGAAGAGTCAGGGTTGCAAAGTATCTAGAGATGAAGAGTTGTTTCCTGGTTATTGGCTTGGACACTGTCCCTTCGGCGCTTCCCGTTGTTACGATTCTTCCATAGAATGAATACGCTGCTACCACGGATACGATTGCAGCAACGAACAGGTAACTTCCATCCACAATGCCAGCAGCCTGATAGGCAAGCTGTTTTGAGGGAACGGCAGTTTCGAGCGTGTATCCTGTAATAGCTACCTGATCAGGTTGGAGCACCGCTCCTGAGGCATTAAACGGGACAACGGTAATGGAATATAAGACGTCTGGCGAAAGTAAATTCTCTGGTGGTACTATAACAACATCATTAAAATTCGTAGCGGTTCCAACGAGAACAGGGGTGGCATTAAACCGTTCCACCGAATTCTGTGCGATATAAACGTCAACGGGACCTGACGTCGAGCCATTCTTGCCAGTGTAAACAAGCAATATATTCATTAAATATGGATCACGCTGGTTGTACACTGTGTAAATGTTATAATTTTCCGAAGTGTAGTTTAGTTCTGAGGTAAGAAGGGTAAACCCAATGGAGTATTCACTCTCCAGATAGGTATAATTCTCTATAACTGTGTAGGTTTGGTTCCGATTTAGTCCTGTGACGCTGAGATTAGCGAATCCCGCGTTATCCGTAATATGGCTCTCATGTCTGCCTGAGACGTTCAAATGAATATTTATGTTATCGACCGGATTGCCATAGGAATCATAGACGAAATTCACTATGTGGTATGTTCCGTTTTCGTAGTAATATGCATGATATAAGTTAGCAGTTTGACCCGGACTCACTTGGCTTACAGAAATACCAGCTGCGCTTACGACCGATAATAGAAGTATCACCAAAAGCAACCCAATGGCGAGTTTGCTTTTCAGTGCGCTAAGGAGGTCAAACCAGAGGCTTTTCATAACAAAAAAATAATAGGGGGAATCATAATAAATCTTATGAACCAGCTTTCCAGGTCACAGTAAAGCTATCCAGAGCGTAAGTTGTTCCAGTAAGTGCTGAAGTGGAAGCAAGAAGGGTTCCACTAGAAGCCCCGTTAGATGTCATGTACACACTTTCATAAGCAAAGGCCTGTCCGATCGTATATTCAACTCCGTTCGAAAACCCCACCAGATTCGGATTGTCAACTCCGGTGTAATGTGGGCCATAGTATGAGGTTCCAAAGTTTTCCAGAGTTGGTAAACTACCATCAATCATAGGTCTTTCTTCGATCCATTCAGCTGAAAGCATGCTCGGCTCGTAGTGAAATTCGTTCATATAATACTGTCCTGTCGTAAGATCGCCTATCCATATTTGCCACTCTGAAGAGGTACCATATTCTGTAATATAAGCGTCAATCACGTCACCAGGATGAACTGACATTGATGTTATCGTTACTTCCGAGCTGTTCCCACTCTGCGTACTCGTGGGTAGCATCTCATACCACGCATAATACTGAGAAGTCCACCAGTAACCATTAGACTCTGTACCAACCTGTATCAATGTTTGGTCGCCGTTAAGTGCTCCGCCTATTCCGATCCACTGACAGGAGTAAGCGTTGTACCAAAGATGTGAGGGTGCCGACTGAACTTCCCAAGAGCCTGTAACATAGTTTACATCTGGCTGCGGGTCGGATAAACTAGTGGCGACAATATATCCAGCCCAGTTCGAAGCATATGCCTGTCCCGACACCTGAGTACCCTGCATGATAGCGCCACTTGATGTTAATGATGGTGCAGATATATTGGCGGAGACAGTACTGCTTGACAATATGGTGGGTTGTGCGGATAGCGTCAGGGCAAGCATAAAAGTCACTGCCAACCCAAACAACACATACAACTTCCTATTCACCAATTTCACCTCAAAAAAGAAAGACTGATTTTTATAAACGATTTTCCCAGAGTTTCGGGGAAAAATTATTATAAAACTTCAAATTGGAAAAAGGTGAAAAGGAAGATTATAACCATATTACTTTTCATTGCCTTTTCTGCAGTGTGTACTTTGTATGGGATGTCTCTAATTCTAGCATTTTCCCATACAGTACCAACTGGTTCAAGGTCCATAACCCGTGTATCTACAATAACGGTGATGCATCAGTACTTCATTATTCCAATTTTCATAGGAGTTCTCGGATGGCTTGCAACTGTTTATGAAATACTTACACTAAAAGAAAGTGAGACTATCAAGACCTTAAGGAAGAAGATGTCGCGTGAAGGCTACGACAAAAGTGTATACAGGATATTCTCTGCCCGAGGTGGAGCTAGTAGACTAGCGATATTACAATCACTGGATTCCCCAAAACTGAGGGGTGAAATTGCAAGGATGACAGGCTCTGACTGGAAAGAAGTTGATAGAAATGTCAAAATTCTTGAATTGGCGAACCTTGTGAAAATTCATTATTCTCATGGTTCAGTATTGGTATACACACTTACGGAGAACGGAAAACGATTATTGTACATAATGCGTTCCCAGAAAAATATTGGACCCTCGAAAGCAAGCCCGGGTTAACATTCGCATTTTTCCGAATAACTTATTTTAAAGCCTACTGCGTCTTTTTGACGTTCACTAAATCTATTTTAAGTCTTTCTAACATAACCCGGGGCCACATCTCAACACATGCTTGAGAACTGGTTGTATAGAATTAATGATCAGTCGGGATTTGCTTAAATTTCAAAGAGAATATCATTATCGAAAGAATATGATTCGAAACGTTCTTATGTCAACCAAACTTGATTTAGGAACTAGACAGATGGCTCCCGCATCTAAAGGAAATATCAGACGACGTTTTCTAAACCCTGTTGGATCACAGGCGATACATGACAAATCTTGGATTTCCCGCCCGATCTGTCTGCAGAATTGGAAGGATTCACCAGGAAGCCCTCAATTTTACCCTCTTCAATCCGCTTTTTTCTATAATTTCAGACAGTTGCCGCTATCTTACCCTGTTTTTTCAGGTTCACCAGCGTGAAAAGATTGTAACATAGACACTTGAACATGACCTTGACCCGCACCCTCCTTACCATGGTCACATATACATGAGCGCCGTTGAATTTCCTCTTGATGATCGAGTAAGGCCTCTCCCCGGGTGACCGCTTTGCTGTTATCCTTCTATTCCTCCTTGTCTGGTCAACTGTCAGGGGCACATTCCTTGAGGTGCGATCCATGGTTGCATTTATGCCGCGGCAGGGTGTCCCCTGATACCCCTATCCCTGTAACACGGGATGCCGGGTGTCTTCCCATGCTTCCCGTGATCCAATTCAATGTATGAGGCGTCCTGGATGGTGCCCTTCCTGATCCTTATGCCCTTTACATCAAGCTGTTTCCATATGGCATCCCACAGTTTCATGTCCATGCCTGATGCTGACAGCCTTTCCCGGAAAAGCCAGATGGTTCTGGCATCAGGCATCTTTTCCGGATACCTGAGAAAGTGCCTGAAGGATATGCGGTCGTAGAGTTCCCTTTCCGTGGATTCGTCCGTGAGGCCGTACAATTCCTGCATGAACAGCGTCCTGATCATGGTGATCTCGTCTATATTTGGTCTTCCACCCTTCTCTGTATCGTTGCGGTAAAGGGAGGATACCATGGATTTCAGGAAGTTCCAGTCTACCAGCGGATCGATCCTGGCAAGGATGTCGGTGCCGCTGGTCTGTTTATACGCTTCGGGAAGGCTGAAATTTCTTAATGAGGACATTGTGATATGCATGAAACAGGCATGAATAAAGGTTTCGCTATCAACAGTCTGTTATTCAGACCGGTAAAATACAGAGTATGACTCGACGGCGACATTCGGAAGTTTCAGTGACCGGACGGGGTTTTTAGAAAACGTCAAATGTATAAAAGATTAAACATAATACTTCCCTATGTTGAAATAGATATGGCTTGCGGTACTGTATAAGGGACCATCGGAATTCTCGTTTGTCTCGAAGGCGTACTTCCTTATTCGTTAATGTTCACTAATTTCCTTGAGCTGGCCCCAGTCTACAATGCCATAATTTCTATGGATACATTTTTGATTGAAAGGCGGTGCACAGACCTGCTCAAGCTGATTTAGTATCCGTTGAGAATCCGGTTCTTATGGCGAAGTTTTCAGGGAACTGTTTCATGGCAGAATTGAGGCCGTCAATGATCCTTTTACCGTCATATGTCAGTTTTTCCACAAGTTTTTCAGGGCTTAGCGTATAGTATATATTGCGGAATCCACCCTTCTCCATCGCCATTGTATCCTTGAAGCATAGCCCCGCATTCACGAGTTTATCAAGTATCCTGTGTATTGTGCTCTTATCCCGTTTTGCTACAGCGGACACTGTTTCGAGCGTTATTTCCTCTATGCCATAGAGCGAGAAGAATATATCAATTTCAGTTGAGTTGAGGGCATAGAGGCAACTGATCAGGTCCGAGCAGCTTGCGCTTCCTCTCACCATCTTACCAAGCGGCGAAA
>JAJZOT010000095.1 GCA_021847855.1 Thermoplasmata archaeon
GGAGTCAGGGTACCAGGTTTACGACTTCATACACGAGCACACACTGCCGTTTGACCTGAGGCATTTCAAGCTTCTCTCACAGGGCCAAATACTTTCAGTTTTCTGGAAGTGGCAGAGAATCACAGGCAATGTTACTAGGACCTTTTAGAGAGGCATTATTAAATTTGTAAGGAAAACAAACTATTCGCAACTTCATAAGCATTATATAAGACGTTTTAACATAGTAAATGATGTAAAGCATGTCAGAGATTAAGAAAAGAAACAGTACAGAAACGTCACGCTTTATAATTAGACATATTAGAAACTTTACTCGTTTGCTAACAATTTTTCATTTAAGAGAGGAATAGAAACATTTCCAATGAGCACGCCTTACCTATGCTTCTGAATGAACAATTTGAGAAATGACAGCCAAATACGGTGAGCTAACTAAAACAGAGAAAGTTAAATTGCGAAAAATTTCCTTTTTCTAATTCACTCAAAAACTTTTATAACCTGAAGCAGATCAATATCAGTTACCTAGAATAGAAATAAAATAGACAAAAATGAAGAGGAAGCTGATATCAATGTTTAAACAGCCCAGTTTTATTGGACCTAATTCCACACTAGCAAAAGAACTAAAAATGTCAACCGTCAATATGTTCAATAAAGTCCCCGAAGAAAGTCACGATAGGAACCGCGCAAAACTGTTTCAACGCTATAGTAGCAGAATAAAAGAAAGAGTCTTTGCACGCTCAGAGGAATTAATCGACGCGCTTACAGACTTAGTCAAAGATTTTCCAACGGAAACTGAAATAAAGAAGGCAGGTGACCTTCTCAAAGAAGTGCTTGAAGCGAAAGATGAAAAAGATCTATCAGAGATTATTGCTAGTATCGAGGAGAGTCTTAGTCAATCTGAAAAAAATACTGTTCTTAAAGAAGAGCTAACTTCGCTGAATAATATCATCAAGAAGCTCATGAAAGAAGCAATGGAGTTCAATTGGTCAGATGTGGAAGAATCGGAGGCGGAAAAGTTATACTCTTTGTCACAAATCTTATCAATGATTAATTCTATTATTGATTCTTTGTTGATGGAGTTGAGAATCAACCCCGATTCAGATATCAATAATGGTGTGTCTGCGCTGTTCTACCTTACGCTTAGAACGAATGCTTATCTCATGAATAAAATTCAAAAGGAGTCTCTAGATAACACAATATCTGCTGTACAGGCTTTTATATATAGCCATGCTACTTACTTGGTTGCAAATTGAGGTGAAACTCTTGTCTTTATTCTTTCCTGACACCTCAACCCTGATTTCATTGTTTGACGAAGACGAGCCTCTTCATAGCAGAGCAAGTGAAATCATTCGTAAATACAGAGTCGGTGAAGTGTTTGTACCCATGAGTGTACAGGCTGAGTGGCAAAGTAGGTCTGTCAGAGAACACAATCGACTAGTAATTAATACAGCAATATTTCTTGACAATAAACGTAAAGAGGGAAAAGAGTCTATAAATATCGGCGAATTCAATACAATAGTGGATAACGCTGCAAATAAAATCCGAAACGAACCTAGTATCGAACCGAGAAAACTAGATCGTGCCAGATTTACGTTACAGAAAGAAATTAGTAATTTCTATAAAAACTCGTATGGGGTAAGCGCACACTCAAAATCGATCGCAGATATCAAAGAGTACATGATGAAATTGAGCTACACCTTCTTTGAGAGAGGAACAGGAGTTATAACGTTCTTTGTTCAGCATGGTTACAGTCATCCGGATATCCCAGAAGAAATTGAGAAGAAAGTAAAAATGTTCATTTCACAACAGAGAATCGATATGGAGACTCAGGATGCGATGATACTGAGCGATTTAATTCGCTATGTTGCAGCTGACGGAGAAGTTTATGATTTTGTAGTCGGCGACAAAAAATTCTACAAAAAAGGAAAAAAATATGTTGATTCTTACGACAGCGTCAAAAGAAGAATAAACTTCGTTCTGCTTGGTGCTCCTCTATTATAATCTGTTTTTTATATCATTTTCTTAGGCTTTAGTATCATTTTAAAGCTCACAGTTGTGATGTTCTGGCTTGGATTATGTTGAACAATGGTCTCAGTGACGTTGATTCCGGCAGTGATATCGACACCTCCGGAACCATGGTGAAGATGAGCAGCTACAGGATCTCGATCCTTAGTGCTAAAATCATGGCGTTCACAAAGGCCATGAACAGGTGATTACCCTTATTTTCCTCCCTGGGTATCAGCATCCATGAAGAACAGGATCGGCGTGGACGAGAAACTAAAGCTGATTGGTCTGGGAGGGTGCTGGTTTTCTGAGGATTCAAACACTTCCTATGACACGTATGAATCTCTCCGGAGGCATGAGATAGGGCCTTACAGGTATCTATGCAGCAAGGATGTGAAGATCGAGGATCCAGTGAAATATGAATTTTTCAATGAGGAGACAGGAAAGGGCTATATCATGCCTGGAGGCTGCTGGTTCTCTCCCTCCAGCAACTGGTCATACGACAGCCTGGATGAGTGCAGCAAAGCACATGATGACTGCAGGTGCATATGCACCGATGACTACGGCAAGGCATTCAGGATCCAGGGAGAGATGCCTAACCTGAAATCCAAGGCGGCGAAGGAAAGGAAGAGGGACAGCAAAGGCCATTTCATTTAGGCCAGTCCACAAGCCAGTTGTGGCATTCCACAAATTCTGAGTATTTTCAACGGTTCCTGCCACAAACCCACATATTCTGGTGCCCTTTCCTATTATTAGTTATACATGAATTCACCAGACGGAACCCGGGAGTTTCATGAATTCCGGGGAGAGTTACGAGGGCTGTTCAAAAGGCTTCATTACCCTTAATAATTGCTTCCCCAATGTGCAGGCATGAAATACAACTGGCAGCTCCTGGCCCCCATTCCTGAGTGATGAAATCGTCATCTTAACAAAAAGGCTGAACGGGTAGTGTAAAAAGCAGCGCCTCTTTATCCTTCCTCTTATCCCGACTTGAAACCCAGGAGTGTCTCACAATGCCTGCAGGATACTGGTATTGCCTTGTTCCCCATAGTGAAATATGATGGGATTCTGGTATCCTCTTCCAGTACGTAATCTTCTGGGCTAAGTTTCTTTCCGCATTTAGGGCATTTCGCCATGACAACTGAACCTGCTTGAATTTATAAATTTCACTCCCGTTATCGTTCTGTCTTCGGGATATCCACGATCCATGGTACCCTGATTAGTGTCTCCTTCTCCATTACCTTGTAGCTTGCATAAAACATGGTGTGGATAAATTTCATTTTCTTTGTCATTGTCTTGAACAGGTAAGTTACGCTGTTCCGGTCCAGTGATATGAACCCGGTTGAGAGCTTCCGGTAGGCTTCCCTAGAACTGGCAAGTTCTGCCGTAATGCCGTCTATTTTACCCTGGCATTCGCCGGATATCTCTTTTATGCGGTCACCAAGCCCCGATATCTCGTCTTTCAGCTTGGCGTTCTCCTTTATGAGTTTCTCCAGGTTATTGTATTCACCTATCTTCAGCTCGATCTGGTATCTCTCACTGTTTATGTTCTCGAGTTCCTCCTGTGCTCTCTTGACTTCATCCCTGTAATAGGAAGCGCTCCTATTAAGTTCAGATATCTCAAGGTTCAGCTTCTTTATCTGGTCATTTAGGTCGCTGGTGGCGATACGAATCTTTTCCTCCAGTTTCACGATATCTGATTCCAATTTTACCTTCCGGGACAGGAGGCCTGAGTCTCCAAAGATCCTGTCGCTGATTTCGACATCATGTTCCAATGCTTCCCTTACAGTCATAGAAAATTCCGGATGGTTTACGTTTGCAATGTCCTTTATGAAAGCCGCAAGCGATTGGACCTTTGGATCCTCCTGGTTAAAATCGGTGGTGAGGCGATGGTAATAAAACTGCAGTGCCCTGACGTTCTTCTCGTTGTCATCAAGGATCCTGACAAAACTCATTAACTCATCCTTTCTCGGCAATTCATCAGAATAGTACCAGACTGGGAGGATGTCTTTCTGCATTCTGGCAGTTATGGCGTCCTGCAGGAGTTTTGAAACATTCACATTATTCCTTTCCAGGTATTCTTTCAGGTCATTGGGTAATGAAACCGTTGTTCTGCTGAAGTTAGACATACGATGCATAACTTACAAAGAGGGAAATAAGGGTAATGCATAACGAAAAAGTCTGTAAAAACAAAGGGTTGTTATGCAGTACATGGCATGGATACATAACTTTTGCAGGTAATGAAAGAGAGGTCAAGGGGCTCCGATCTCATGAGAGAGGGGTATAGGGGTGAGAACATCGAGACAGTGTAAGGAGAGATACACGGATCAGAGACAGGCACATAGTGAATCTTATATCTGGAGACACCACCAGAGCCAAAAATACGAACGTCTCCAAAGGCGTATTCAGGCAGTCTATTTGGGCTTTGCAAGTGTAATTATTTTTTTCGTAATATAAATCTAACCGTGCAAAAATTCTTATACAGTTCTTAGTTATATATTTTATCGAGGTATAATATGAATCTATTTGACTCTGACTCAATTACGGTCTGTCGTTTAATGGAAGAATGGAATGTTTCAAGCATCGATAATGTTGTAAATGCTAGTTGCAGTAAGGTATTGAGTTTTTATTCTAGTAAGTAATCCTATTGTTGCTGTATTTCGGAATTGGATTGGAGGTGGGATTCTGGACAACGACTTAGTTTGGTTGAACATAAAAGGGGTTAGTAAAAAAGTTATTCTCGAAGGACTCGGCTTTAAAGTAGACCGTTCTGGCATGCTCACTCTCAATGGGAATATTGTAAAAGCACTTGATCAGAACGTTAGTGTGAGAGCGGATGATGTCAAAGCAGTAATGCCAGGGTCACTTAAGGTTATAACCGATATTTCGGAATTAGAAACGTTGGAAGATATCCGTTAGTTTTTTAATCGTATGTCAATCGGAATTGCAGCCTTTTTTTCGACGCTTGCAACAAAGATTGTGACCATATCCGATTGGTTTAAAGTCCTATTTAAGGATGAAAAAGGGGGAAAAAGAGAGGCTTCTCCCGAAGTTATAACAAAGTATGGAAAAATGCGCGCTGAAGGAGATATAAATGTCACAAACATTAACCCAACAATCATTATTAATCCAAGGGCCCCAGGATATTCAAAAGAAGAACTCAGTAACATAGTTGCTGAGGTAGGGAGGCTAATATCGGATCATTTGATGGGTTTGGAATTTGATGAAAATTTTGACTCGGCCCTAAAAGGTCGCTCGAGTGCAGAATTGACAGACGAGCAAAGGAATAAAATAAAACTTTTCCAAAAAGCAGGTTGGAGTAGGGATAAGATAGGCTCACTTGCAACTGCATTTCGAATAGCGAATCTGGAAGATTCAGGTAAGACCTTAGAATCTTCGTTTTTAATGAGAGAGGCATTTGATGGACGAAAAGAAGAAGTGAACAGAAAATTATATAACTTAACCCGAGCAGGTTATATAGATCGTTTTGCGTTGGATCTTACATTTCAACCACTAAGCTGGACAGATGAAAATATATCAAAAATATTGGACTATTTCCCTGACGCTGTATTTCTAGATCAAGATTTTATTGTGGATGATATGGTTAAAGAATTACTGAAAAGGGAAAAGGATTCAGTAACCCGTGTGACACTATATGCTAGAGGTAAGGGGAGAATTGAGATCATGGAGAAAGGTTATAACCAATACCTGTCTTTGAAGATATCCACCGCAAGTGGTGACGACGGGAAGAGAACGGGAAAAGAAATAACCCTATTTATGTTTGATAGAAAGCTAGTATACAAAATCGGGGATACAGACGCAGAGGCAATAGATCTTTACCGTAAAGACTTAATTTTAAGAAATTAGGGTCAAATTATCAGCGCCCCTGGAAACCTGACAGATTGTCATGCATAAGCTCCTTGAAATTAAGATAGAACGCGATCAATGAAGATCATAAAAGTATGCCGATTAAGTTGCTGAAGCGAGTTGTTTTGCACTTTTGCTATCGCTACTTTCACATAGAATTTATTTCTTCTTAAATCGCCGATTTTTTCCCCTGAGCTCAGCTGAGATCTCGTGCTCGAAGGCCCGAGATATCCCATGCCGGTTTTGGAAATGGTTCCCAATAATAGCCATTCCGCCGATGATTCGGCATTTGACAGCGTCCTGAAGTATGACTAAAAGTATCTGGGGGGCATTCATTTCTGTCCGCAGCATGCGAAAAATTATTACCACAATATAGCTATTAATTCATGGCCAGAACCGACTTTTTGCTTAAATTGGATAAGAAAGACCTAAAGAACATTGCACAGAAAGAGGGGCTGAAGACAATACCGAAAAATTATGAAAAGGATGATTTTGTAAAATTCCTCGAAGGATTACAATGAGAAAGGGCTTTCCAGGCTGGAAGTAAGGCATAAGTTTCCCAAAATCGGAGAGATAGACATCGTAGGATTTGACTATGAGGATGAACTGGCCCTGATGGCCGAATGCAAGGACAGGACAGTCTCATTTGAAGACGTGGATAAATGGATAGCAAATATGGAAAAACTGGTCCAGGAATATCCTAATCTATCAAAGGCTTATTTTTTCAGTTCCAAGGGGTATTCTC
>JAJZOT010000096.1 GCA_021847855.1 Thermoplasmata archaeon
TCGAAATAAGAAATAATTCTGAACTTTTCGTCCCGGATAACCCAAGCATTGGTTACATTGAGGGAGATGGTATCGGCCCGGATATTTCAAGAACGGCCATTTCAGTAATAAACGCAGCTGTAGAAGTTGCTTACGGTGGATCAAAGCACATTGAGTGGAAAAAAATTCTGGCTGGCGAAGAAGCCTATAAGAGCACGGGTCAACACCTTCCACAGGATTCACTTGAGGAGATAAGGAAGTCTATTATAGTTCTCAAGGGTCCGCTTACTACCCCCATCGGCGAGGGGTTCAGGAGCCTCAACGTCACTCTAAGGCAATTGTTTGATCTCTATGCTAACATAAGACCTGTTAGGTATTTTCCCGGCGTCCCTTCTCCTGTTAAGAACCCGGAAAAAATGAACATGGTAGTTTTCAGAGAAAACACCGAAGATCTGTACGCCGGCATAGAATGGAAGTACAATTCAGAGGAGGCAGCAAAATTCAGGAAATTTCTTGCAGATACTTATTCTGTCAACCTAACAGATGATACTGGAGTCGGTGTGAAACCCATAAGCAGGTTCAGGTCTAACAGGTTGGTCAGAATGGCCATTAAATATGCTATAAGCAACAAAAGGAGAAGTGTTACACTCGTTCACAAGGGAAACATAATGAAGTATACTGAGGGGGCTTTCAAGGAATGGGGTTACGAAGTTGCAGCCTCAGAGTTCAAAGACAAGACCGTCACAGAAGAGGAATACCTGAAAGCTCCGGAAAAATATTCCGACAAGATAGTGATAAAAGACAGGATCACGGACAATATGTTCCAGCAGGTTCTGACCCGAACGGAAGATTATGATGTCATAGCCACTACCAACCTTAATGGGGATTATCTGTCAGATGCACTGGCTGCCCAGGTTGGCGGTCTTGGAATAGCTCCCGGGGCAAACATTGGCGATGTGTACGCGATCTTTGAAGCTGTTCATGGAACAGCTCCGAAATATGCCAGCATGGATATCGCAAATCCAACTTCGATAATGCTCTCCGGAGCCATGATGCTAAAGCACATCGGATGGGATGCCCCTTCAGAAATACTTGACAATGCAATTACCATGGCATACAAGGACCAGAAAGTGACTCAGGATCTGGCAAGGGTACTTAACATAAAACCACTCAAATGCTCAGAATTCGGAAATGAAGTCATAAAACGTATGAAACCCATCAGGCAATGAAATATGCATTCCGGCCTGTATGGTCGGAAATAAGCATTTTTAATGCAACCCGTTTAAATAATCATTCTGTTTCTTGCGACCAAATCGCCAAAATCTGAAATAGGTTGGTTGAACATTCCCATGAACATTGATAGGACTTCATTTTTCCCCGGCAAATCGTTGACATGCACAGAGGCATAATTCAGTCTGGCAACCGCACTCTTCATGGTATCTATATGATCAATGTACAGGGAACAATTGGATCCAGGCAGACGATTGTTTGCCATGGTGATCGCTTCCTCAATGGAATCTGCCTTAGTCAATATTGTCAATGGGGCACCGATATTTGGATCTGAGAATTCTATCCTTTTTCTTGGTATCACCAACATTGGTTCCATAACGTTACCCTGTACTTTACCAGCTAAGGCTGTCTCTCCAAGATCGCTTTTTACCATACCGGAAAAGACAGAAACAGCAACTAGTTCATTACTGTCAGCCACAGGACCTATAGAGTTCAAGGGATCCATTGGGTCTCCAACCCCGATTCTGCCGGTAATCTCCAGCATCCTGTTCTTGGCATAGTCCATGATATCGCTCTTTACTATCACCTTCCAGGCTCTATTGTAGTAACAACTTCCGGCGTAGAATGAGGAAGCTGTGACGTCCTCTATGATCCTGTCAACATTTTCATCGTCCCATATTATGACAGGGTAGTTCTCGTAATATCTGGAAAGAGAACTTCTTATTCCTACTTTCCTCATGACATCTTTGAAATCAGAGGGTTTTCCTGAAAAACCAAATGTATTAAAATTGACAGAGGTCAGAAGCTTGTTAAAACCTGCCTCGTCAACATTTGCAATATTGATCATATCAGCAGGGAATATTCCAACCGATTTTTCCAGGATCACCGAAGCAGAGAGTGGAGCGATAATGCTAGGCACAAAAACCAGTGATTTTCCAGTAAAGAGACTGATCCCTGACGCCGTTATAAAATCAAGAGCAGGGTTAGCGTATGATGCCTTGAAAATCAGTGGACCTGCTAACGCTGGGTTTCTTTGCAATGATCCTGTGTTTGAAAAATTACCTTTGTCTACCTGAGCAGTGATGGCGGATTCAATCGTCTTCAGTGCATGAATGGATTCAGACAACTCATTTCTTGAATATTCTATAGGTTTCCCCGTCTCCGATGTTACAAGATCAGCCAGCTCATTGGAGTAACTATCAAGAGAGACGGAAAACTTCTCAATCAGCTTCCTACGTTCTGCCATATCTGAATTGTAATAGGAGTTTGCAGCCAGGTATGCCCTATGTTCCAGTGATGCTATGGCCGCCATTGAAGTTTTTTGTATTTTCCCTATTTTCTTTAAGGAGAACTTGTCAAAAACGTCCATGATCTTCATTCCAAGCGGGGATAAAAATAATGATGATCACGTATCATAATCGCAAAGGGCTGTAGAGGGTTATATTTCGGGCTGATTTGGTATCAGTCCCGTATTTCAGACAGTTTCTTCCTGTATTCTTCCTCACTTATCTCTCCCTTTGCATATCTTTGCTTAAGTATCTCAATGGCTTCAGAATCACCGCGAATCCGTTGATCGACGTGACCGAAGAATCCCAAAACAAAATACAGAATCAGGAATATCACAAGAATTGACATTGCTGCCATTATGGGCATGAATACAAACATACCGTAGGCAGGGAAGTTATCCATGAATCCGTATCCTCCTGTATAAGGCGTCTTTCCAAAGAAGAAAATCGAAACAATGCTCAGGGCCGCCATTACTGCTATGAATGCAATAACTATCCAAAGAATTCTGCTTAAATTCATTCTCATAATTATACAAATGCTGAAAAAGCATTTAATCATTTATTGAAATGTATTTCAGAAGAGGTGAAATATCAGATTATACGATAAATGTTTCACTCCTCGGAATCTTATGTGTACCTACCTAGGGACGAGCGCGATAGTTCTTCAGGTCAACAGCGTTTGTCATTCCGTGCCTTGTTCTCTCAACCACGCCTTTTTCTTCAAGTGAAGTCAGAACACGGGTCACTGTGGCAGGCGAGAGACCAGAATCCAGGACGAGTGCGTTTTGGAGCATTTTACCGCCGTTTCGTGATATGATTCCGACTACAAGTTCCTCACTCCTGCTCAGTGCAGGTTCAGGTTTTGTAGCTATTGAAGAGGAGGCAGGTGTTCCGTAATTTTCCGTACTGATCTCAGCAAGCAGTCTCATGACGTTCCTGTAACTGTTTAACATTCTCACTGCCGAGTAAGTCATTATCAAGATGTCCGCCGAAATAACAATAATATAGAAAGTCTCCTCAATGAGCCCAATCTTTAGTCCCAGACCAATGCTCGAAATAACTATTGAGGATGATATAGCGATAGATACGACAGCAAATATAAAAAAAACAGCAAACAGCAACATGGCCGAGCCATTATCCGGCTGCCTATTCCCTTCTTTCTTCATCTGTTGACAAATGTCATGACTATCAAGCTCATTAGACTTGGCGTTATTTGATTCCTGTCAGTATCATCGCATTTTTAGGCAAAAAATATACAGAAGGAAGAAATGAAAACGTTCCTTAAGCATAAATTACGTACGGGAAACTTAATTAGGGTTCACGTTTTAATAATTCATGCTTGTCAATGAAGTCGACAGATTGCTTGATAGGCAATGTTCTCTATCATTTACAAATGATTATCAAATATTTGAGATTTCAAGGAAGTTCGGAATCCGCGCTCCTTCAATTGTGTTGCTCGATCATGATAAAATAGAGGTTTTATTCTATATCCAAAGAGGAGCGGAAAAATACAGGGAGGTGAAAATTTTCCTCGATTCCCTCGATGCAAAGGAAGTTTATGGAAACTGGGTGGTCTCGAGCAAAACTGACGAATATGATGAACTTTCAGTAATCCAGGAATTATCTCGGATTCCCTCATTCTCTATAGACGGTATTTATCTGGATCAGGGGGACCTGCACCTGCACTTCAGGTTTCATTCTAATTTCAACGAGCCTTTATCTACAGTTCTGGGGCACTACGTATCAATATTTCCAAATTTTCACATACAGAGACTGGGCCCCTCTCCCAGTTTGTTTCAGATACTGAAGAATGCAGCAACCTACGTTCCACTCTCACAGATAAGCACAGTTAATGTACACGAAACCGGACCCGTGGAGGAAAATCCGCTTGGAACTGATTGGATCCGGGAAGTTAAATTCATTTCTACTGACGGAATGATACACGCTATATATAAAACTGGATCCACTTCAGAGAAAATGGATCGGAAGGTGACAGCAATTTCACCGGATGAAGGCATATACGAAGCAACCACTGAGAACGAATTCGTCGATTTTTATTCCAGGAAAACCAACAACGATGCAATCAGTTCCTTCAGCCGTATTCAATCTGCGAAAGGCAATACGCTTTTTTCAAATTCTATTTTCCCAAGAAGTTACCTGAGGAATTACCTGAAAATAATCTCCGATGCAAGGGAACAGTTCAAGGACTGGAGAATTTCCCTGCTCGACGTTGGAGATTTTCCGTAATGGAAAGCGTGTAGGCCAAATACAATACATCCTGGCGATCAGATGATTTCCAGATTCACCTTTGCCAGGAGATGCATTTCAGTTGCCCGGTTGTAATATTTGGAAAGAGCTTCCCGTCCCTCTTTTCCAAAGTCAATGGACAGGTCGTTTACGTACATTCTTATGAACTTTCTTTCGAGTTCCATGTCTGCGTATCTTGCATATTTGAGTGAATATTTCACGGCGTCATCCTCGTTCTGCATTGCGTATTTTATAGAGTTCTCAAAATCCTCTTTGTAATTCATCGCAACTTCCTTTCCAAGTGATTTCTTGATTGCGTTGAAACCCAAAGGCACTGGAAGCGCGCCGGCAAATTTCTTCCACGCATCATATACATCAAAGACTTTTACCAGTCCCCTCTTCTGATACGTTAGCTGCTCATCGTGGATCAGTATTCCTGCATCCACTTTTCCGGTAAGGACTGCCTCAGGAATCTGGTCGAATCTTGTTTCCACAAAACCATTGCCGGGTTCAGGGGCAAACATTCTGTATAGCAAGTGTGATGAAGTTAAGAATCCCGGGGTAGCTATTTTTGCATTTTTGAGGTCAATCTTATCCTTAGCCACGACAATCGGTCCGTAATTCAGTCCGAAGCTGGCCCCGGAGGTAGTGAGATAATATTTGTCTGATACTGCAGCATATCCATTGGCGGATATGGCGGTAACATCATAGAGTTCTTTCACGGATTCTTTATTCAGGGTCTCAATGTCCTTGACAACCTGTTCATATTCATAGTGCGTTTTTATTTTATGTTCAAACATTCCATAGAACATGAACGAGTCATCCGGGTCAGGTGTATGTGCAATTACAATCTTCATATCTGGTAATGTCAGCATTGTAGATATGTTTTCAGTTTGATCTTTCCTTATCGGAACGGGGATTCATGGTTAAATACTTGCGGACGATGTAGTTCTTTCCGGGGTTATCATGGAAAGAATAGTAATAGCATTCGGAGGAAATGCCCTTTTGAGGAAAGGCGATAGCGGAGACTTCGAAACACAGTCCGCAAGAGCTTATGAAGCATTCTCCAGCCTGGGATATGCCTTGGCGGAATATGAAGTGGTAATTTCCCACGGAAATGGCCCTCAAGTTGGAAACATTCTGCTTCAGAATGAGTTCTCAAGGAATGTTACGCAACCTATGCCGTTGTATTCATGCGGTGCAATGTCGCAGGGTCTGATAGGTCTTGCCCTTTCATTTGCGTACGAGAAGGCAAAGTATGAATTCGGGCTTTCACGGGACATTTCCGTGCTTATGACAAGGACACTGGTCGACAATAACGACCCTTCTTTCACAAACCCATCCAAGCCAATCGGCCCTTTCTATACGGAAGAGGAAGCTGCTAAAAACGTGAAGGAAAAAAAATGGTCCATGAAGGAGGACTCAGGTCGAGGATGGAGAAGACTTGTTCCATCACCCGACCCGATTGAGATTCTGGAGAGAAAACAAATCCTGTCACTTCTTTCGAACGGGTTCCTGCCTGTGTGCAGTGGAGGCGGAGGAATTCCAGTGGTGAAATCCAATGGATTCTACGAAGGGGTGGATGCAGTCATAGACAAGGATCTGGCGTCTTCAGTTCTTGCCAGTTCAATCAATGCTAGAAGGCTTGTAATTCTCACTGATGTTGAAAATGCCTTTCTGGCTTATGGAAAGCCGGAACAGGAAGCAATAGGCATTGTTAACCTGGACAAAATAACGGCTTACTCTGAAAGTGGTGCATTTGCAAAGGGAAGCATGGGTCCAAAGATTACAGCAGCAATCAGGTTCATACGGTCAGGAGGAAAAGAGGCCATAATAACGTCA
>JAJZOT010000097.1 GCA_021847855.1 Thermoplasmata archaeon
TTTCATGGGTTTAGCACCCGTCAGCAGTTTTGTGTCCCTCGTGTAGAGATCGCCGGTAACCATCACTGATTTTCCGTTCTCAAATCTCCACATTGTTGAACCGGGTATATGTCCAGCCGAATACGGTGTAACAGTGAGCTCCCCTACGTTGAAACTCTGGCCATATGTTGAATTTACAAATGAACCATAGAGTGAATCCACGTCATCCCTGTTAAATCTTGCGGGATAGCCCTCAAGACCCATGATCTTTATGGAATCGTTCAACAGTGGCTTCATGCTGTTTGCCGTCATGGCAGTTGCATACAGATCAGGTTTGTCCTTTTCGTAATATACGGGAAGGGCTCCTATGTGATCCAGATGCGAATGTGTCACAAATATGCTGCTTACTTTCTCAGGAGGCAGGGGGTATTCTGGAGGTTTCTCAGGGATTACACCGTAATCCACAAGAATCTTCTCTGTCTTGAACTCCATCTTTATGCCCAATCTGCCTACTTCTTCTGCACCGCCTAAAAATTTTACTTTCATTTTTTCCTCACGCTTTTGCATTTTCTAATCGTCTAGAACATTCACAGTTTCTCTCGCCGTTTATTTTCGGGAGGGATTCTGTTAATAGTTTGGTGACCTTGACTTCGTTATGCTTCATTGTCTCCATTACCTCGAACGCGTCAACAGGCTTATCAGCCCATACGTCGTAATCTGTAACGGATGCTATAACGGAATAACACATTGCCATCTCGTCCGCAAGATTAATCTCCGGAACAAGTGTCATGCCTATAATGTCTGAATACTGCCTGAACATATTTGATTCTGATCTCGTGGAGAACCTTGGTCCTTCCACCACCGCATAGGTACCTGAACCATGACAGTTTATGCCGTCTTTCTTTGCCTGTTCTTTAAACACACTGGCCATATGAGGACAGAATGGATCAGCCATGGAGATATGGTAAACCTCCGGACCGTCATAAAAGGTAAGTTCTCTTCGTCTTGTGTAATCTATGAACTGATCCGGGATAACAATGTCCCCGGGTTTCATCTCTTCCTTAAGTGAACCTACTGCGTTTATGGCAATGATCCTTTTAACGCCTATACTGTTCAGGGCCCATATATTTGCCCTGTAATTAACCATGTGAGGCGGTATGGTGTGGTTCTTTCCATGCCTCGGTATAAAGGCCACTTCAACACCGTTGATCTTCCCTATCTCGATCTTGCCTGATGGTTTTCCAAAAGGTGTTTCAATTTCCATTGATTTTTGATTGGACAGCAGGTTATACAAACCACTACCGCCTATTATCCCTATAAAAGTCATCCTACCACTATATTCTAGTCAAATCCAATGGTAAATTTTAAAGGAGTATATAATGTATACGTAATTCTGGAATACGGTATTAAGACATTCAAGATCCTGATGTTTTCCTTACAACCTTCTGTAATCCGGAACCGTACTGTGCTGCAGTTTTTCTCAAATTTACAACTTCATCCGGAAGTCCAAGTCTCTTTGCTATGGATCTTAATATTATCTTCCTGCCATCTTTATTTATATGAGAATCTCTTGGAATGTTCAGGGCAATATCAATAACATCCTGATTCATATATGGAACCACAATCTTCTTCCCATATGAATCTGAAAGTCTATTCTCCCTTGGTGCCGTGATATTCTTCAGTTTTTCAATATCTGGCATGTTTGATAGACCCGGATCCCTTTCATATTTCTGGTATCCGTAAAAAAACTCATCTGCACCCTGCCCTGTCACGATATATTTTTGATCCGCGCTCTTCAGTACCGAAAGAAGAACTGCCTCATAACCAATATCCCTGGTATCAATTTCCGGGTCCACTTTCCTTATCTCCATGAACAGATCACTGGTGTTCATGTGATCCAGAACAATTTCATTCACCTTGAAGCCCATAAGATCTGACATCCTCCTGGAACTGGCAATATCTTTAGAATCGGAAAACCCCACGGTGTAAGCAGAAAACCTGAAATCTGAAAGAGCCATCAGTATTGTTGAATCCAGTCCTCCGGAATATGCAAGTGCACTGTCATCTGATGGTAGTGTGCTCAGATCATTCCTCAACGATTCTATGATTGAATCAAGTTTGCTTTCATGAACGGATCCACACAAAGATTTCTGATTCATATTTCCCGCACCTTTTCCACAATGCAAAGCGATTATATAATAAAGGGTATTTACTTTCCGTGGATTACGTTCCGGATACTTCCGTTATAGTAGATGGCAGGTTCAGCAGCTTTATAAAAAAGAAAGATGGTGCAAAGGTAATTCTGGCCGAGGCCATGCTTGCCGAGGTGGAGCATCAGGCAAACCAGGGTAGATCCATAGGTTTTGCCGCATTGCAGGAACTGAAGAACCTTAGAAAAATGGCAGATTCAAACAGTATATATCTTGAAGTCTATGGACGGAGACCCTCTGACTGGCAGATAGAAAGGGCAAAAATGGGGGAGATAGATGAGATAATAAGATCCACAGCTGCAGAGACGGGAGCAACGCTTGTCACCGGAGATAACATCCAGAGAGATCTTGCGCTCATAAAAGGCATAACAGTGGAATTCCTGGAGCACCCGAAAAAGGTCATGAGGAGCATTGAAGAGTTTTTTGACGAAACCACCACTTCTGTACACCTCAAGGCCGGCCAGAAACCTTTCATGAAAAAGGGAGTTCCGGGTGATGTCAGAATTGAGAGACATGCCGAGGCTCTTTCTTACTTAATGGTTGAGAACATTGCAAATGATATTGTAAAGAGGGGAAAGCTGGATGAAAAATCATTCATTGAGATGGATTCCTACGGTGCAACTGTCATACAGTTGAGAGATATCAGAATTGTCATAACCAGACCACCATTTTCAGACGATATAGAGATCACAGCAGTCAGGCCAATTGTCAAGCTCAAGATCGAGGATTATAAGTTGAGCGCTGATCTCATAAGCAGGCTTGAAACCCAGGCAAACGGAATAATCATTGCTGGTGCGCCTGGTGCCGGAAAGAGTACCTTTGTTCAGGCTCTTGCTGAACACCTGAGCGATCAGATGAAGATTGTCAAGACCATGGAAAAACCAAGGGATCTTCAGGTTAAGAAGGATATAACACAGTATACTGAGCTGGAAGGATCAATGGAGAAAACTGGAGATATACTGCTTCTTGTGAGGGAAGACTATACCGTTTTCGATGAGATGAGAGTCACAGCCGATTTCAGGATTTATTCTGACCTGAGGCTTGCAGGTGTGGGGATGATTGGTGTTGTACATGCCACCAGGCCCATAGATGCACTTCAGAGATTCATAGGGAGAGTTGAACTGGGACTTATTCCGCAGATAATTGACACAATAGTTTTCATAGAGAAGGGATTCATTTCAAAGGTTCTCGTAACTGAATATGTGGTGAAGGTCCCAAGTGGAATGACGCAGGAGGATCTGTCAAGGCCTGTAATAGTTGTTAAGGATTTCTTCACCGCGGTTCCTGTTTATGAGATATACACTTTCGGTGACCAGATCGTGGTTGTTCCTGTATCCAAAAAACGCGAAAAGAAACCCATTGAGGCAATGGCTCTTGAACGTATTACCGAAAAGATCAGGGAGTTCCTTGGCACTTCAAACGTCAATGTCATCTTAAAGGATGACAATAGAGCTCTGGTTAAAGTCGATGAGAAGTATGTTCCAAGACTCATAGGAAAGAAAGGAGTCAATATCTCTGAGCTGGAGAAGAAACTGGGGATCAAACTTGATGTTGAACCCACTGCTTTTTCGGAAGAGGATGACGGCAGAATAGAAATTATTCCTGAGATCAAGAATAAAATTATATATTTTGATGTGCAGCACAGGAACGAAAATGTACGGATATACGCCGATAACATACTGATCCTTCAGGCAAGAAGCTCGTCAAAGGGGATAATAAGAATAAAGATGTCCAGCGATCTCGGTATTGCCATTACAAAATACATCAAGGAAGGGAAAAAGTTGACCTATTCACTTCTTGACTGAATGGTCCTTTTTTTCGCATGACTTCAGGTACTCAAAAAGCAGCCTGGTGCCAAAACCCGTTGCACCTTTGGATATGTAGCTTTTCCTCATGGTTTTTGCCTGTGTCCATGCTGTTCCGGCAATGTCAAGGTGTACCCACGGTTTGTTTTCAATGAAATTGCTCAGAAATGCTCCTGCAGTTTCTGCTCCACCTGGTCTTCCACCGGTGTTTTTTATATCTGCAACGTCGCTCTTTATCTGCTCCTTGAAATCGTCATCAAGCGGGAGCGGCCAGACCTTTTCCCACGTCTTCTTCGATGCATCAAGTATTTTCTGTTGCAGTTCAATACTGTTTGTCATTGATCCTGCGATGTTGTTTCCAAGAGCCACAATACATGCCCCCGTTAAGGTTGCAAGATCGATCACCGCAGATGGATCATAGTTCTTCACCCCGTACGAAAGTGCATCCGCCAGTACCAGTCTGCCTTCCGCGTCAGTGGAGATAACCTCCGAAGTTACGCCGTTATAATGCATGAGAATATCTCCTGGCTTGTATGCATTTCCCCCCGGCAGGTTCTCTGTCAGCGGGGTTATGCCAACAACATGCACCTTCAATCCTGCTTCAGATATTGCGTACATCGAACCGAGAACTGCCGACGCACCACATTTGTCAAATTTCATTTCTTCCAGCCCTTCTGATGATTTAATGGATATTCCTCCACTGTCAAATGTGATGCCTTTGCCAACAATGAGAATAGGGGGCTGATCTGACCCTTTGTATTCCATTATGATCATTCTTGCCGGCTCTCTGGCAGATCTTGATACTGCTTCAATACCACCCATACCCAGTTTAATAAAATCTTCCCTGCCCAAAACCTTCACGTCTATTCCGCGGAACCCTTTGGCAACTGTTTCGAAATGAGTTGGCGTACCGATTGATGAGGGAAGGTTCCCAAGATCCTTGGTCAGATTGGTTGCATCACCAACAATCCGGGCTAGTTTTATATTTTCCGAAATGTCAGTTGCACTGTATATTCCAACTTTCTCTATGCCATTGATTTTCTCTGATTTGAATCTATTGAAATCATAATCTGTCATCACCGCCAGATATGATAGTTCGTAAGCCTCATGTTCAGGATCAGCTTTTTCTGGTGGAATTACCAGTATGGAGGACATACGCATCTTCTTTATTTTAGAAATTGCCTGGGAAAACCTTATTCTCATCATTTCGTCATTGAATGTTTCCCTGTCCCCGAGGCCAATGATGAAAAGGTGGGGTGAGTCTTTTTCTCCGTGAACAAATGCCATCTGTTTATTTTCTGAGTTGAATTTCAGAGTCTCTGCATATTTGTTAAAACTGTAACTCTTGAGTATACGTGATTTAATTTTGGAAGACTCTTTCTCGAACACACCCATGAGTATAATATCGTACTTTTTTTCCTTAAAGTCATCAGATTCCCAACTTATTTTCATACCAATCCACCACCGGACATTTTAAGCTTTGTTTTAATATGTGATCAAAATACGCAATAAATACAGGGTAATAAATACATGCAGTGTTCAAGATGCAGTGAAAAGGCAATATACGAGGTCCGATACAATAGTTCCAGCCTTTGTAGAACGCATTTTAACCAGTTTGTGGAAAAGAGGGTTAAGAAAGAGATCCGAAACCAGTTAAAACGCAATGGGAAGCCTTTAGTTATATCGGTTGCAATATCCGGGGGAAAGGACAGTTCAGTAACACTCTACCTTCTGAATAAGATATTCGGAAAAGATAGGAAAATAAAACTTATGCCGTTCACAGTTGACGAGGGTATATCCGGTTACAGAGATTCTGGTATTGAAAAGGCCAGGGAACTGTGTCATGACCTTGGACTGGAACACCATATAATCTCTTTCTCAGAGAGCTATGGAAAGAGGCTTGAAGACATTGTAGCGGATGACAGGACCAACACAATTCCATGCTCTCACTGTGGTCCAATGAGGAGAAATCTGATGAACAAGATATCAAAGTTGAATTTTTCGGACTATGTGGCCCTGGGAATAAACCTCGATGATTACGCCCAGTCAATACTTATGAATGTGGTAAAGGGCGATCTGAAGAGGCTCGCAAGAATGGCCCCCCATGATCTAATCAGGGACACCCTGGTGCCGAGAATATTGCCACTTAGAAAGATCCCTGAAAATGAAGTTATGCTGTATGCAGTTGTTAATGGTATAAAGTTCGATTCCGGGTGGTGTCCCTTCTACGAAAGGGCACAGCGGAATAAATTTCGCCACATAATAGCTGAACTTGAGGAAAGCACCCCTGGATCCAGACATGCGCTTGTCAGATTCCACGATGAGCTGAAACCTGTTCTTGCTGATTCGGTGAAGCATGAGGAACTTGGGAAATGCAGAATTTGTGGGTCTCCAACTGCGAATGAGGTTTGTGCTGTCTGCAGTGACCTGTCTGAAATGAACTTCACCTGAACACCTTGATTTCTTCCAAAAAAGCTACTGCAGTGCGAAACGTTTATTATAAGCGCAAT
>JAJZOT010000098.1 GCA_021847855.1 Thermoplasmata archaeon
AGCCCCTTCCATCTTCGGGACATGTAGCCTCGGTGAGTGAGCTGTTACGCACTCTTTAAAGGATGGCTGCTTCTAAGCCAACCTCCACACTGTCTTTGGCCACAAACCCCTTTAATTTGCACTTAGTCAGTTTTAGGGACCTTAACCCACGTCTAGGATGTTCCCTTCACGGGCACAGAGCTTATCCCTGTGCCCTAGCATCCGGCTTCTACGATCTTGACAAGTTCGGAGTTTGATAAGCTGGCGCAACCTTTCGGTTGCTAACCTGCTATTCGGTAGCTCTACCTCGCCAAGCATCTCTGCCGAAGTCTACCTGCGGGTAGTATCGGGGGGAACCCGCTATTGCCGGCCTAGATTAGCCTTTAACCCCTACACCCAAGTCATCCAAACGATTTGCACATCAGAACTGGTTCGGTCCTCCACCCAGCTTTCGCTGAGCTTCAACCTGCTCAGGCGTAGATCGACCGGCTTCGGGTCTTCCACAAATGACTGACGCATAAGTTACGCTATCCCTCCATTGCTGTGCGGATACTCGCTTTCGCTTCGGCTACTCTTTAAAAGATTAACCTTGCCATTCGTCGAAACTCCCTGGTCCGTTCTTCAACACGGACAACAGAACACCGGTCCATCATAGTTAATGATATCATCCCTTTAATGCCCTGTAAGTTTATCACTGCTTGGTTTCAGGCACTTTTCACTACCCTTTCGGGTTGCTTTTCAGTTTTCCCTCACGGTACTTGTTCGCTATCGGCCTTGGGCTGTATTTAAGGTTGGATGTTAGTGCCACCCAAATTCCCGCGCGAAAAACGACGCACGGTACTCTGGAACACTTTCCTCATGACCACTCAGCTTGCTCCAACGGGGCTATCACCCGCTCTGGCTCTGCTTTCAATCAGATTAGGATTCACTGAGTAGGTGTTGGGAAAGGTCCTAACTCCACATCTACACCATATTACTATGGGGCATTCGGTTTGCCTTATACCGCTTTCGATCGCCTTTACTAACGGTATCTCGATTGATTTCTCTTCCTCCAGGTACTAAGATGTTTCAATTCCCTGGGTTCCCTCTCCTTACGGAGTGTCTATAAAAGACAGGAAGTCCCATTCGGACATCCTCGGATCTAAGGCTCCATGCGCCTCCCCGAGGCTTTTCGCAGCTTGGCACGTCCTTCTTCGGCTCCCAAGCCAAACCATCCCCCAAGCAGTTTAGCAGTTTACACAATCCATTTTACTGTAAACGAAATTTGGCTTCATAGGTTTTTAAACCTCTAACCCTTCCCTTCTAAGTATAAACCTTAGGAGGTGCATTAAAGTGCGTAGACTTGGTATAGATAGCGCAGATATAAGCGTTTTGGTAACTAAAATTATGGCACTTTACCAATAAATTGGCACTTATTTTCACTCATGTAAACTTAAATACTGAAAGACAAATTCTTAAAAGTTGAAAGAAAATGTGAGGATTCTTGGAATTGACGATGGCCCATTCTTAAGGGAAATCGACACTGATACCGTCCTGACAGGAGTACTTATGAGACTTGATGGGACCATAGAGAGAATCATGGTCTCGCGCATCCAGATAGATGGATCCGACATTTTGCCCACTCTGAAATCATTTCTCGCGGATCTGAATAAGTTGAGAGTATACGCCATAGTATCTGAAGGTGTAACTTTTGGAGGTTTCAACCTGATAGTACCTGAAGAATTCACTGCAATAACCGGAATACCATACATCTCTGTTACAAAATCACAGGGAGAACTTGATTCAATGATCAGTGCCATAGACAAACATTGCCTGAATCCATCGTATTACAGGGATAAGATTGCACAACTTAAGCCGGTGAGGAAGAAAATTTATGCAACAGACTTCACAATTAACATTGCAGGAATTCCCGTGGAAGAAGCAATGATTTTATTAAAAAGGCTGATGAAGGTGGGAACTGTGCCAGAACCGGTCAGGATAGCCCACATGATTTCCTCTGCTGTCCGTTCTGTTGAAAACACCGAAAAAAAGAGAAAAATATAACAGTGATTAGGTATAACGAAGATGGAGCTGGGTAATTGTCACAGAAGGACAAAGGTGCCATAGAGGCGTTGATCGAAGTATCGCGAATGGACTGTCCGATTACAAATTACATCAAAGACGTTGAAGAAATTATATCTGTTGATCGTTTAAGAATAGGAGAAACAAAAACACTCCACCGAATAGTTTGCGAGGGTGATCCAGAAAAAATACTCCCCGGTCTTCAGAAAGCTGCCATAAATGTTATTCGTGTAGGCAAGAATGGTTTCTGGGCAGAATCTCACAGTTGCTCTGCCTGCAGATTCTTTGCAGCGTCAAATCTCGCTGTACTAAGTTCCAAGGCGGCAGACACTAAACGAGTCCTTTACAGGGTGCTTATACAGAATCCAACCAGGCTGAAAATTCTGGAGAAAGACCTCGAACAGGCGGGCCTTAATCCGGTAATTCTGGAAACTGAACTGGAAAGCGTGGAAATCTTGACAGAAAGGGAGAAGGAAGTAGTAAACATGGCATATACCCACGGATATTTTGACCCCGACAGGAGAATATCCATGACCGAGATAGCCAAGCTCATGAACGTCTCAACCCCATCTCTTTCAGATGTTCTTCGAAGGGCTACCAAGAAAATCGTCAAATATTACATGGAAAATAAATTGTAGAAATACCTTCAACCAGGCATCGGGTTAAAATACTGGTGCATGGAGCACCAGTCAGCATTATGCATTTAGCTGGTGTTCTCATTTGGCATAATGTTATTACAGGTTATAGTCGTTCCATTTGCACCAGGTTCGTTGAAGTTCTTGATATGTATAGGCATTCCGGATGTCATGGCAATACCTATGACTTTCGGGTGAAGAACCTTGGAACCACCCCTTGAGTAGTTCATTGCCTGCTCATAGCTCATCGTTTCTATGAGTTTACTGTCAACATGCACCTTAGGGTCCGCAGTCATGAAACCTGGCACATCCTTCCAGAATATCAGCTCCTTGGCACCTAATGTGTGGGAAACAATCGCAGCAGAATAATCGCCGCTATTTCTCCCGAGAAGTGATGTTTTTCCTGACCTTGATCTGCCTATGAAACCGGTAACGACAGGAATAAAATCTTTGTTCATGTGATCGAGCACCTTTTTCGGAGCTTCCAGTATGGTTGCGCTGATGTCAACCTCCGCGTTGAGATAATTGTCGTCGGTGATAATCCCCAGACTGTCTGTCTCAAGGGCAATTGAGTTTAAGCCCTCATTTACAAGGTACCATCTGACAATAGTTGCCGAGAGTCTCTCTCCTGACGACAGAACCTCTGCAATTTCGCAAGCATCAAGAGTTTCCTTGTGGTTTGATGCAAGCATGGATTCCAGTTCACGCAGTCTCTGCATTATCTCTTCGGCGGCAGATCTGTATGTATCTTCATTTGTAATTCCTTCAAGCATTTTTAAGTGAAAATTTGATACTTTTTTGAAAATTCTCAGTCTCTCATCCCTGGTTTTCTGCCCGCAGATGATTAGCAGTTCGTCAGTAATGCCGTTGAACGCACTCACAATGACAACAGATCTTTGATGCGATGCGATTATCCTGGTGGCTTTTATGATGTCATCAGGATTTTTGAGGCAGGATCCTCCGAATTTCATTACTGTGATGTCGGATTTATTCAAAGTTTTCCCCTCGAATAAAGGATTTCTGCGTTAAGTATGGATCCTCCCGCAGCTCCCCTGATGGTGTTGTGGGAAAGAGCCACAAACCTGACTGTATCTTCTGATACCCTCAGCCTTCCTACTGTGACGGCCATTCCGTCAGACCTTCCCGATCCGTCATTCATAAGATCAAGCGCCGGCTGTGGGCGATCGTTTCTGGAATCAAGTATTATGGGTTTTTTTGGAGCTGTAGGTAATTTCAGATCCTGGGGCAGTCCCCTGAAATTGATCATGAGATTCCTGACCTTCTCCAGATCAACATTCTTATCGAACCTGATAGCGACGGATTCTGTGTGGCCTTCCAGCACAGGTACCCTCGTGCATGTGGCATCGATCCTCAGCGCTGAGTTTGTGATTCGTCCCTCTTTCAGAGTACCGAGCATTTTCGGGACTTCTGTAGATATTTTTTCCTCCTCGGATTCTATATAAGGAATGACATTGCCAAGCGCGTCAAGAGACGGTACTCCCGGGTAACCGGCACCGCTGACGGCCTGCAGGGTTGTCACTTCAACGTGGATTGGATTCAATACTGTAAGTGGCCTGATGGGAAGAGCCAGTCCTATGGAACTGCAGTTGCCATTTGCAATTATGAATCCAGATCTGTTTTCAACCATTTCCATGTGTTCCGGGTTGACCTCCGGAACAACTATTGGAACGTCGATCCTCATCCTGTTCATTGCAGAATTCGTGAATATTCTGTTTCCAAGCTCGGAGAGCCGCAGCTCCACATTCTCTTCCATCGAGGAGGGCAAAGCACAGAATATGGCGTCATAACTCTCTCTGGCAATCCTATCAGTGTCTAAGAGTTCCATTTTCATATGTAACAATTCGTCGGCGATTGAATGATCAGGAACCCTCAAAATGTCCAGAAGTTTTTTGCTCCCAGACCGTTGTGAAGAATAGAGATCGGGGATGTCGAAGAACGGGTGGTCTGATAATAGCTGGCAAAACCTCTGCCCAACTATCCCACTGGCACCAAGCACTGCAACTTTCTTCTTAGACATTTACATTCCTTATTTGCGTGTATATTTAGATTGTGTAGATTACCGAGACGACGAATTGCCGACTTTATAAATTCATTTGGTTATAATAGATAATTGTGGATAATACCGCACCAGACTTTCAAAAAATAAATTCATCCGGTAATACATTATATTAACCTCAGGAATAAACGCCTGATAAAATATAACCAATGCAAAAAAATGGAATTGTGCTGGAAAAAATAGTAAAGAACAATTCTTGAATGGACTACTCTCTGAACATAGCGAAATCCAGTTCGTTGACCGCTTTAGATTTTATTGATCCAATATTCTTCATTATGTCATCGAACTTTTCTTCCTCAACAGGGATGTATTTCATCTTTCCCAGCGACATGTGATAAGAACCTGGGCAAAGAACTCCCTCCTTCACGACTATTGCATCAGGCTTCAGGGAAATGATCCCGGCCATGCATCTCTCTTTACCGCCATGCGGGGCACCGAAACCTGGATTCTCGTATTCCTGAATCTGTTTTGTCTCGTCGTCAACCAGCAGTATTGAGTTGCCATACTCAAGAGGTGTTACATAGTTCTCTTCGTCAACTACAGCTACTATCTTCATGGAAACCATATTTCCTTTCCAATAGTTTAACTTAACGACAAAAGAAAAGCTACAATAAAAATGAAAATTCCGTACATTCGGAATTCTGAGGAAAAAGCGGGTAAAAATTTTATCGGAACTCAATAATATCCAAGATAGCTGACTTCAAGGGACGGAAGCTCTATTCCGCTGCCATTTTCAACATGCCCTATTTCCTTGAAATGTATCCTGTTTCTGAGGGTGTTGATGAAATCGATCCTGCTCTCCGGATCCACGATTATAACATAGCCCATACCCATATTGAAGGTCTCATACATGCGTGAATTGCTCAGTTCGCCGATGCTCTGGAGCTGCTTGAAGACATTTTGTGGTTCTATGGGATCCGAAATGACGTATTTCATGTCTTTCATCCTGGTCAGATTCTTCAATCCGCCGCCGGTAATATGGGCCATTCCCTTTATGTTCACTATGTTCATTACATCGAGAACTTCCCTGACATATATCCTCGTTGGCTCCAGAAGGACGTCTACTGTCTTCTTCGTGTCTCCGGGAAATTTATCCTGCAGGTCGATTCCGTTTTCGGAGATGATGTTTCTGACTGTTGTAAATCCGTTTGAATGCAATCCGCTGCTCTGCAGGGCATAAATAAGGTCGCCGTCCTTGATTGTCTCGCCGTTTACTATCTGTGTTTTCTGTACTATGCCAAGTGAGGTCCCTGACACGTCGATATGGTTGACGAGATCCGGGACTATGGCTGTCTCTCCTCCGACTATTGTAATGTTTGATATTTGAGCACCAACATTAAATCCGGTTCCAAGTTGCTTCGCTATCTCGGGAACCGGCTCCCTCAAAGATATGTAGTCAACCATCGCGATTGGCTCAGCACCTGCTGTAATTGCGTCGTTTACGTTCATTGCTATGCAGTCTATACCAAGTGTATCATACCTGCTGGCTTCCTCTGCTATGATAGTCTTCGTGCCGACTCCATCGTTATTTATGGCAACGGCAAAATTTCCCAGATCAACAAGTGATGTGAATCCCCCAAAACTACCGATAGTTCTAAAGTCTTCCCTCTTGAACTTAAGTTGCCTGATGAATGAGCTTACGAACTCGCCTACCAGTTTTCTGTCAATAAATTGCGGCTCGCTTTTAGGCATAGGAAGGATATGCGATCATGCCATAAATTTTTATCAGCTTT
>JAJZOT010000099.1 GCA_021847855.1 Thermoplasmata archaeon
TTCATTATCCTGTTATCAGAAATAATATTTTTTCACTATTTCACTCATGGTTGGCATTCAAAGCGAATAAAGTTAAGTCAACCTGAACGATATGTCTGATGAAGATTGCGTGATTGATTCAGAAACAGGAATCGAAGTGTCATCGTTGAATTCTCACGGAAGTTCTTTGCCCCTTAAACCGCCACTTAAATGGGCAGGAGGTAAGAGGTGGCTTGCGGAGGAAATAAGAAAGATCTGGTATCCCTTTCGGAACCTCGAATACGTTGAACCTTTCTGCGGCGGATTATCTGTTGCTCTTGATTTAAGACCGGAAAAGGCCCTGCTAAATGACATAAACCCTCATCTGATTAATTTTTACACCAATCTCAAGCAGGGATTTTACATAGAAATGGAGATGAAGAATGAACGTTCTTTTTATTATGAGAAAAGGGACCAGTTCAATGATTCTATAGATACAGGAAGCGTGGATAGACGGATGCAGGCGTCTCTATTCTACTACCTTAACAGAACATGCTTCAATGGACTTTGCAGATTCAATAACAGCGGTCATTTCAATGTACCTTTTGGCAAATACAAAACGATCAACTATAAGCGCGATTTCTCAATTTACAGGAAAAGTTTTGAAAAATGGTCGTTTACCTGTGAATATTTTGAACGGATGGATCTCGACGATGAAAGCTTCGTTTATGCTGATCCTCCGTATGATGTTGAATTTACAAAATATGCAACAGAGGATTTTACATGGAATGACCAGAATAGACTTATCAGGTGGCTTGACAGACATGACGGCCCGATTGTAATATCAAACCAGGCTACAGATAGGATAACAAATCTATACCTCGATCATGGGTATAACGTTTCTAATATCAGTGCCCCAAGATTCATAAACGCCAATGGTGACAGAAGCAGGGCCGTTGAGATCATAGCGACAAAGAATATCTGATTTTTCTCCTTTAATGACTGAGCATTTAAATGAGTAAAGCGTGAAGATTTATCGTCTGAAAAACTTTCACATTATATTGTTTGATTGATGATATGCCATGCCTGAAACGTCCCTCAAAGATCATGAGGATATGACTGAATTTGGAAGGTATTAACTTTATCTAAATTCAGACGAACTTTGTTACAAGGCTGCCTAACTTTTCAATGCTGACCTCTGTGATATCCCCTTTTTTAATCCAGACCCTTTTATCTGGGGGTTTTCCGTAGATAACACCCTCTGGAGTTCCGGTCAGTATTATGTCGCCTGGTTCAAGGGGAATGTAGTTTGATATATACCATATCAGATAGTCGCATTGAAATATCATATTCGATGTGTTAGAATTCTGCCGGATTTCTCCGTTCAACCTGAGCGAGATATTAAGTGAGTTCGGATCCGGGATTTCATCTGTTGTTGTAACATATGGCCCTATCGGCGCATAGCCTGGGAGGGTTTTTCCCAGGAGCCATTGGGATGTCCTGTACTGAAGATCCCTTGCTGATATATCATTGGCAGGAAAATATCCAAATACATGTTTCAAAGAATCCTTCCTCTGGATCCTGAAGGTGTGACTCCCGATCAGGATACCCAGTTCAGCCTCATAATCTATGTCAGTTGCAAACTCATCTATCCTGACAGAACCATTGTGCTGCAGGACTGAATCGGAGAACTTGCTGAATAAAACCGGTGTCTCCATGAGTTTGTCATTTACTTCACTGGCATGCGACCTGTAATTTAACCCAACACAGATAATCTTGCCAGGTGAAAGCACAACAGGGTTGAATTTCACTTCTTCCTCATTCAGGTTTACGGGTTGCAGGTTCTTCATCAACTTCTCTTTCAATCTTGCATGGTCAATCTTGAGCTTCAATGCCTGATCAATGCTACTTGCTTCTCTTGGTTCTTCGTTATCTACAGCGGAAATCCATAATTTTCCATCTTTTTTTAGGCCAATAAAGTTACCATCCTCAGTGCTAAGATTGCATATTTTCATAATGAAAGCCCTAATCATGTTTGGTTAAGATTCTTTTCGCTTCTGCGAGCGATGAAAATTTATGAGCTGGCTGACTATCGCTGTTCAATGAGCAAAAGGTTTTTGCTTCTGCCTTACTGGTATCTCCTCTTTACAATAGGGTTCGGCTGGTTCATACTCGCTCCGCTCGATCCAGCAATAGCAGCATTCCTGAAAGTTGACCCCACATCGATCCTCGTGGTTGTGGATGCTTATGGATACGCGATGGTTGTCCTTGGACTTGTTGCGGGCGCGATATCCCTTAAGGTAACTGTTCGCACAGCGCTTTATATTGCAATATTTCTTTCAGCTGTTGGTCTTCTCGGGAGGGCATTATCAACAGACTACACCGAATTCCTGGTATTCGCGCTGCTCGCTGCGTCAGCTTATCCTCTCGCCCTTGCACCTGTTGGAAGCCTCTCTGCATCGATAGACAGGAAACATTCCAACCTCATAATAGGAATGAGCGTGGGTATTCTTTTCATCGGGCTCGCAGCCGGTTCTTTCAGCGGGCCTGCACTGTTGCAGTACCTTGGGCTTCGAAATGCGCTGCTCGTTCCTGTTGTTTTGGGCGTGTTAGCTGCTGCGGTTGTTCCTATTGCCGCAAGGGACTACCCTAAGAACTATAGCGGCAGGAACTTCAAGGGCACCTTCAGGAAAGGCATGATCAAGAACTGGTGGATTGGCTTTACGGTCGCTTCACTCGCAGTTATGTTCGGGGGAATATCTGCAACCGTTCTTGAAAATCTTCATGGATATGCCATTTTGGAATCAATATCCATCTCCGGTATACTTGGGGGCCTGGGTTTCCTTGGGTCAGGTCTGGGTGCAGCAACAGTTCCGGCAATTTTTGAGAGGATTAACAGACTGAAAGCAGGATTGATTTCAACTGCGTTTGCCGCCCTTGTCACTGTTCTTCTATTGCTCTTTTCCCTTGTTTTTTCCAGGATCATTATACTGATGGAAATCGGGTTTTTCTTCTTCGGTTTCTTCGGAAACGCGTTCTGGTCAATGTCTCTTACATCTGTGACATTCTACACTGAGGATCCCGCCAAATCTGGTTTTGCTACATCTATGTTCAGTGTCGTATCCAATTTTGGTGTTTCAATAGTACCAGTTTTTCTCGGCTCCCTTTTCTTTGCCCGCTCCTCCGCAGATTATGCATTGATTATAGCTGCAGGCATGGTTGTTATCGCCGCATTGCTCTCGCCATTTCTTATACGATCAAGAGGCGTCCCATCTTCAGGCCCTGATAATTAGAAGATTAAATGCTTATTCAATCCACGTTTTCTCTTAAACAATTCTGAATTACGATAACCCGTATTCATCATGCATAACATAGGATCGGAATCGCATCAAGAATATATCCAATTCTTTATCATTACGTGATTCTGAGGGAAAATAGGAAAATAAATGCTTTAAATACTAAAGCGAAATATTAATTATTACATGATACCAGGTTGCATCGATGATACAAAATACTATTATGGCAGTCCAATCTTATTGACAGGTGACGGTTAAACGGCAAATGATAAATCAAAGAGGATAATATATGAATTTCCTGCCCGAGAAACCCTGGATGGAGCAGGCGTCAGGTTAAAGAGAGTATTTGGTGGCAGCAGGCATGAGCTGACGGATCCTTTCCTTCTCCTTGATAACTTTGGGTCCAACAAAATAGAGGAATATATCTCCGGCTTTCCCTGGCACCCTCACAGGGGTATACAGACAGTCACTTACCTTCTTGAAGGAAAGATTGAGCATGAGGACAGCGAGGGGAACCGCGGTGTTATCTATCCAAGGGATCTCCAATGGATGACAGCAGGAAGTGGCATTTTCCACCAGGAAATGCCCAAGCCACTTGACGACAGGGACCCTGCAGAACTCCTTAAATCGACTGGTTTCCCGACAAGCGTTGTGGGAATGCAGCTCTGGCTTAACCTGCCGGCAAAAGACAAGATGATAAAACCATCATATCGTGGAATCAAGGGTTCCACTACCCCAGTATCGGATAATGGCAACGGTTCAAGAGTGAAGATCATTTCAGGAATCTACGAAGGCGTTGAAGGGTCTTTTGTTCCCGGAGGGAGGCTGGACCCAACATATCTCGATGTATCCATGGAGCCGGAGTCAGAATTCAAAATAGATCTTAAGACAGGGTATACCACTATAGTTTACATTATCTCCGGCTCCGTTGAAATATTATCTGGAAACAACAGCAGGAAGGAGATGCATCCGTCGACTGCTTATGTGCTGTCGAGGGAAGAAAACGTTTTAAATTTAGAAACTGACTCCATGCATGCCAGATTTATTTTGCTTAATGGCTCGCCGCTGAATGAGCCAGTGACCTGGTATGGGCCAATTGTGATGAACACTCAGGAGCAGATAAACCAGGCTATCCTGGATCTCAGGAATAATAATTTTGTCAGGGACAAGAACCCCAACTTTCTATGATTTAGGGCCTGGATCTTAAAGGAAATTCACCCCTGGTTATGCGCTTCCAGGAGCCATAGTGATTTTTCCACAGATCTTGATATTTCCGTGAAAAGATCAGCAGTATCAGGATCATCGTTCCCTGCAGATTCACTTATTGCCTTCCTTACATGGTTTGCATACTGTGCATATCGCTCGGTAAGAGCAGAGAGATGCTCCTTACCGGTAGTTACCTCAAGTGGATATTCTGGGATCCTCGATTTTTCTGCACATTTCCTTGTTGTGCCATATGCGTATCCGCCAATAGCGGTAATCCTTTCTGCAATGTCGTCAACAAAGTCCTCGACCTCATCTGCGATCTTGTCGAACAGCAGATGAAGCATGTAGAAGTTTTCACCTTTAACGTTCCAGTGCGCCTGTTTTGTGTCATTATACAGATCAATCGTGTCTGCGAGAAACTGGTTCAACATTTCAATGCTTTTACCGGCTTTCTGCTCATGCATGTCCAGTCCTGTTTTAAATCTTTGTTCTGCTTTCATTTTTACCATGAAAGGTAATTGCATATTAATATATAATGATTATCAATAGATATTTAGTATTGTTTCCGGATAGATAATGGTCGCTACGGGATAGTACTAAGATAGTCTTTTTAACAGCAGCAAATAGGTCCATAATTATTAAAGTCTTAAGCATCCGGATTTATGGAAAAAGTAACTATAGCTGCTTTTGGTGGAAGTCTCAGAAGCAATTCCTACAACGGATATCTGCTTAAGACAGCATCAAGGAATTTACCGGAAGGTGTTGATTTCAGGATAGCTCCAATCAGGGATCTGCCAATGTACAATACGGATGAAGAGGAAAAACCCAGTAAGGCTGTCGTGGATTTCAAGAACGTTCTCAGGGATGCAGATGGGATTCTTATTGTCACTCCAGAATACAATTATTCTATACCTGGATTCATCAAAAACGCGATTGACATTGCATCAAGGCCTTACAATGACAATGTTCTCAAGGGGAAGCATGTTGCCGTTATGAGCGCTTCGATAGGTGCTTTCGGTGGAATGCGCGCACAGTATCATCTGAGACAGGTTTTCGTATATCTTGATATGAAACAGATCAACAAACCTGAGGTCTTCATTAACTTTGCCCAGGAAAAGTTTGACTCAAATGGCGAATTGAAAGATGAGAGATCGCTTCTCTTGATCCAGGAACTGATGAAAAAACTTGCAACTGAGTGCAGGTTAACCCGCAATTCACTGCCTGGATAGATTCTGCAGCAAATGAAGTCAGTGTCCGTATATCTTAGATAACGTGCTCAAGTCAAATTCAGCGAATACAACAGGTAGCGGTAATGAAAACTTCCGCAGTATCTCCGGATGAATCTCCCCGACAATTCCGATCCTTTCTGAATTGATTAGGATCTTCCCACTTCTTCCCTCGATCGCCGCATCTATTTTTTCAGGAACAACTGTGCATTTTTGCGCCGTTATGCGAAGCAATATTGCATCGATGTTACTCTTTATCTCAGAATAACCTGCACGGGAGTCTATTATCATTATACATGCCTTCATTGCCTGAATGGAACCTGAAATGACATTACCAACCTCAAATACCCTCTGGGGAAAACTCCTGTTAGTATTTCTCCGAAGGAAATCAAGCATGCCTGGATACAGTAAATTGCGTATGAATGAGAATTCAAGGCTCTTCGGGTTCATAATCTGGTAATCAGGATGAGCGCCCATTCCACCGTAAACCTCTCCTGATGTTACAACATATGTAACTATTTCCTGGAAACCGGCGCCTATAAATATATCCCGCATGGTATCAGCAAAGGAGTTTACAGGATTCTCAGATCCGGAGGATGAGATCGGGATAGTCGACGCTTCTATGCTTGAATAACCGATAGCCTTTGCAATGTCCTCAATCACATCCACCTCACCCATTATGTCTATCCTGTTGCCTGGCACCTTCACCTGAAAGGGAAAATCGCTTCTTTCAGTCAATATGCCCATCCTCTTCATCTGG
>JAJZOT010000100.1 GCA_021847855.1 Thermoplasmata archaeon
AGAGGAGGAAGCCAGGATTGCAAAGGAGCTTGAAGAAGCAAGGCAGAGGGAGGCGGAAGAACAGGCCCAAAACATTCCTGAACCACCTGCAGACGAGATAATAAACATTAAAGTCCCCGAACCTGAGCCTGCGCCTGAGAAGCCACCGGAACCAGTACAGGAAGTATTTATGGGATCGCTTGTTCCACTCGACACTTGGAATGCCATACGTGATAGGGTAGACAAGATTAACAGCGTTCTCAGAGAAGCCATAAGGGATAAGGAATGGTATGAACTGGTGCCAACATCGATCAAGGGTACCAACGAGTTCAAGATGTTTGACTATCTATACACCCGGAAATTCCTGCCCGACGAGGAGCTGGAGTGGGCATCTTCTCTTTACAATATCAGCCTTTCACGTATCTCTGTCTTTCTCGACGTCCACAAGAGCACGCTGCCAGATTCCAAGAAAGTCAAGAAGGCAGTGGATCACCTGATAAACAGGAGGAGAATAAAGGTAGTCAAGATAGATCTCCAATTTATAAAGGACCAGGAGAAGGTTAAGAAGAAGCTCGCAAAGAAGATATCATGGAGACTTAAGAATGCCTGATTTTACAGATGAAATAAGGGATCAGTTCAGGCATGTGCGCATGATTGCAAGCCGGGGCGCTTGGAATGTGCTTGGGATCAACGAGTTGCTTAACTCTCTCTTCGCCCTCCACAAGCTACTGACAGACTATTATGATCCGCCTTACAGGCAGGTAAAAAGCGAAGTGGGCATCCGATATGCAGCGATATATTCCAGTCCCAATGATGATGAATTTATAACCGGGGCTTTAGGCATAGCCATGTATTGGCTGGGCGGAATCAGCGCACTTCTTGGCAGGAAAGGGTTCATGTCCGGAGACAGGACATTGGTAACTGAGGATGTCGTAGCGGAACGCCCTGAAGTGGAGAATCCTAATTTTGCTGATGATGATCCGCAGCCGGGCACAGCCGAAGGAGAATAGGTATCGCATGGACGGGAACGACGAAACTGGCAGAGGAAGGAAGTTAGTTGATTCGGTTAATCTTAACCCTTTATTCACGCCACCTGAAGCTGCCAACAGTAAACTGGGCTTTCTTGAAAACTGGGCGCTGACAAGAAATAGGGATAGCAGGCCAGTCAACATAGTCTTCACTGGTGAGGGAGGATCTGGAAAGAGCCATTCTTCTATCAGGCTCGCCCTGAATATAGATCCAAATTTCTCTCTGAAGAACATTGTTTTTGATACTAAGTCATTTTTAAACAGGCTTAATGCGAACTTGCCTCCCGGGTCCGTCATTGTGTATGAGGAAGCTGGGAATGGGTTGAATGCGAAAAGGTGGCAGGACGAGCAGGTCATAATCTTTGGCGAAACCGCAGAAACAATGAGATACAGGGGCTACATGATATTCTTCACTGTACCTCGGCTGCCATTTATCGATAGCACCACAAGGCAGCTAGTCCAGATGCTCCTGGAATCCACATCAACAAAGGGCAGGATGAAAATGCTATTCATAACGCCTTCATCAGACAGGAATGATAACAAGCCCTGGTACCAGTACCCGAGATACCAGAAGTACGAGAATTACAGAATGGTGACGTATGAACACAGGTATGTGCAATTCGCAAAACTGCCCCGAAGAATATACATACCTTATGAACAGAAGAAGGACCGCATACTTTCTATGCGTTACAGGCAGAGCGAGGAAACGCTTCTGGAAAGCGAGAAGCCTATGATGGACACATCGAAGGAGAGGGGAATACGTCTCTCCTGTTCAAACTGCAATTACACCTTCCAATACACAAAGCCATCGTGGAAGGTTAAATGCCCTCGCTGTTCAATGCCATTGACCATCCCTCAAACACTTCTTCCATTTGTTGGTATAGAACATGATCCGATTGTCTATGCGCCTAGTGGCGGTCTTGGAAGCTATGGCGGTGCAGGTGCATCCATAGGGCCCTCAGACAACGGCATAGCACCGTGATAGTAGCACAGTGCTATTATCTCATGAAAGTATCAATTTTGTGCCACTATCACGTTTTGATGAATCTCTAAAAGATTAAATATATAATGCGACACCGGAAAAATTTTGTTTTATTTATTTTTTTTTCAGTATCAGCTTTTGACAACATTGTTCGACTTTGTTTTTGTATATTCCATAACTTTGAAGGTCTTGCCTTGACACTTAACCAACCTTCGACGGTTTTGAGAGACCTGTTAAACCTGATCATCAAAACATCGTATTTGAGAAAATTCGGCTCCATTAATCCTGTCGATAGAAGATTGTTAAAGATAATTAATGGTAGTCACCAATTAACGTGGCTTAAATGAATTGTAATCAATTCATACTATAATAAGCCATTAGACTGGCTCAGCGTCTAATCAGAAGGCGTGTTTCTTCATGATATATAAAGGTTGATGGAAAAAAGTTCCACATGTATATACAAATGTTCCACTACTTTTTACTGGAAAAAAAGTTTCTGAAGAAGTTAATTGTACAATTACCAAGATTTTAAATGTACAATTAAAATTCCCTGAACATGAAAATGACAAGAGAAGAGCTGGCGAGAGGCATGCTAGAAATGAAGAAAATGGCAGAGCGGATGAAAACGGATCCTGAATATCGCGCAAAGATGGAGCAGGAACAAAAAGAGTATGAGGAGAGAGCTGCCCGAAGGGAAAAACAACCAAGAAGAGTCTCGGTAAGGAAAGAGACCGTTCGACGTATCCAGGATTTCTATTGGCACGTTGCGAGATATCGGGATGAAACAGAATTGATCCACAGAATGGAAAAAATGGGAAAACAGGGGCATGGAGAATCAATAGATGATGCGGTCAACTTCATGTTGGATGTGTTTGAGCAAGTATGCGAATATAGCAAGTGGTAAAGATGTTCTACTATTTCCGGCCTTTCAGGTGAGGATCAGCTTTGTGTTCAAATTTGTTGGCTATTTCATGTGCACGAGTGTATGGCAACTTATCCCTCTCGCGCAGATTAATTTCTGTCATTTCGTGGACGTCCAACCTTTTACGCTTTTCAGGGTTTGTCCACCAATCCCTGCGTACAATGATGGTGTTGGGCTTGATATGGTACTTCTTCGACATCCGAGGCTCCAGCCAGTTGAGGGCAATGTAATCCCCCATTTCTTTTCTTGACCTGACGACGAATCGAACCTTGATCCGCTTCTTGCCGTCTTTTATCCAGAATATACGTTTCGGCTTCTTTTTCCCGGAGGCTTTCTTCCTGCCAAACATGATTACCTCCTCCTGACAGGAGGGCGCCATCCTTCCCTTTTCATTCGGCTCCTGGTATCTGCCCTTATGGATTTATAGATCTTCTGTTCAGCATCTGAAAATGTCGCATAGATGACCAGGGATGCAAATATACCGATGATGCTCAAGGCCACAATTACAGTAACTTCATATTCGGTGATGTGAAACTCGAAGATCCCGAAATATGATTCAATGAACCCAAAAAGGAAACTGCTTGTTATGGATGCGAGATATAGCATAGGATCTTTCAACATCTTTGTGTTCAACCTCAACCCCTCTCATTAGACTATGCATGATCTATAATATATGTTTGGATGCAAATGACTCACTTTGATACAATAGTATCAAATTTTAATAAACCCTCAAAATAAGATCGAGTCGCCTCTAGAATTGCCTGTCATTAAAATTAGAATTTTAATAACGTCATTAAATGGTAGAAAATAATAACACCTGTGTCATTATTTCTTGATATAAAAATGACACTCGCTTTTGGGTATGTTCGGGCATCAACAAGTGAAGAAGTCAAGCAAGGATCAAACGAAAGACAAAAAGAGATACTCGAGAGATTTTTCAAAGATAGAAATTGGGAGTACAGGATCTATGAAGATAGGGCAAAGTCGGGTGCCAACATGGAAAGAGAGGATTTCAGGCGAATGGAAAAAGACATTGATGCCTTGAAGCCCCATGCCATTGTGGTAACCAAGATAGACCGCTATGCCAGATCCCTCATAGATCTCCTTAACTCGATTCAGCAGTTAGAACAAAAAGGCGTAGGGTTTATTTCCATTCAGGATAGCGGCATCGACACCACATCACCAAATGGGCGGCTCCTTCTCCAAATCCTGGGGGCATTTGCTGAATTTGAAAGAACCATGATAAATTCAAGGACCTCTGCAGGAAGGGAAAAAGCGAAGGCAAAAGGCGTTAAGTTTGGCAGGCCGTCGCTGAAAACCTCAAAGTTTAATGGAGGGAAATACATAGATCCAAAAAAGGTAAAGGAGCTTAAGGAAAGAGGGATGAGTGCCAGGGCTATCTCAAGGTTAATGGAATGTTCCATAACACCAGTGCTGAAAATACTGAAGGAAGGGCAGATATAAGCCGGAGAACAATAAAGAATCCGATCACAGGAAAGAGCTACACCGTGATTGAGCGAAGACCGTCATTATCGACCATCAAAAACATTAGAAGTTTGTGGCGGCAAAGGGGTAGAGGAAAAAAGTACTGGTAATATCCAAACTTATATATGAGTCAAGCGGTTCATTGCCATGAGGAGTTGAGGTAGTTGGCCAAGAAGTTTTATTCGAAGGGAAAGGGCGCAAATCGAAAGGTTATACCTATCAGCGATAAGAAAGGTGCAAAACAAATAGAAACAATCGGCTACGTTATAACTTTCCCTGTAGAAAAAATGAGCGAACCAGAAAGAGAATTTGAAACATCAAAAGAATATGTTTACAAAAAACTTGATGCTGCTCAGGATCTCATGGATTTTACCAGACCTTACGATACGGCTGATTTTAGGGAATACCCTGGCTTGGAGGAAGTGAGTAAATACCTTAAGGATTCGCACACCATCGCAAAGAACGCTGCGCTGAATGCCAAACTCCTAATGGAGAAACATGGCGGCGGTGTTGGGCCGTTAGTACAGTCTATCCATAACAGTATACATGAAACAATCAAATTGAACTATGAAGCGTATATGGGAATAGACAAAATCATCAAGAACAAAGAGAAAGATGATTATATGAACAAAGAAGTGAAAACTTACGACCATATAGGGAAAGGTGAGGACATGAGGACTGTTCCGGCTTATTCACTGCATGAAGGTTATTCGCTTCCAAGCATAATGGCAGATATTACAGATGTCGAAGAAGATCTCTATAATGCCGATAGCATCCTGATGAGAACGTTCCTGGATATGAGGAGAGCGCATTACAGAGAACGGCAGAAGACCTTGATCGACAGCCCTAAGAGTCACGGTCATGGCGAAATGAGGGTTGTTGGAGATATATCTATGGTCTATAACCCTGATGGCAGCCTTAGAATCAAGGAATTTTCCAGGGACATTCTACCGTAGGTATTAATGGACATATTCAGGTTTAACGTCTTTGTTGCAGATTACCTGAAGCAATACACGGATAGCACAGGCGATTGGGAGGGGGCGGATTCTATAGGCGAACGCATCAGGAGAGAGCTGCACGATCTCATCAATTCAGGCATGGCTCAAGAAGAGTTGTTCAGTGGGTGAAATACCCCGGAAAAATGTAGCCTTTATATACCTATCCGTTGGGATATTAGACATGGAAATTTTAAAGTGGAAAATGAAGAATGGACTGCTTTTGAAGGAAGAAATCAGGAAGAAATACAGGGAAGGCGGCAAGAATTGGGCTGCCATCTGTAAACCTTCGTATGGCAATTCTATTGATAGAAACTTCCTGGAACGTCAGGATTTCCCGTTCGTATACGATTTTGGTATCGTAAAAGAAGGGGATGTCCTGGAACTGGCCTATGACGAGTACATAGGCGGCGAGTTCAGGAACAAGTTTAGTGGATGGAAAAACCGTGATACGATTAAAAACAGGGAATATTACCTTGTTTTGAGGATTACAGATGAGGAAGTCGCAGTTTATGGCGGATTTCCCCGGTTCGAGAGTGTTCTTGCTTATCAGCAGTCTGACAAAAGCAGGCTTAAAAGCCTGCAAATTTACTAAAATTTTGTTGCTTTTGGGGAAAAATAGCCCCAAAACGTTGCCTTTCAGGAGAAAAAGAGAGAAACCTTTATATACCTATTCGTTGAGAATATGTATGCAGAGAAATAAAAAAGGCAGTGAGAAGCCAGTAAAATGGCTGTTTTTTAGCCCCTATTTATAGGGGCGTTGCCTGATAGAAATATCAAGTATTTACAATCAAATGTAAATCGTAAGCATTATGGCGAGGGAGAAACAAACCATAATGCAGCCTGACCGAAAGGTCAAAAGAATGGGCCTGAAGATTGCATATAATCCCATATATGCATGCTGAACCAAGGAGAATGCCTGGAAACAGGAGTTGTACCGATTCCGATTCTCCGTCGGAATGGTTAATACTGGTGAGGTTGGTGAGCATCTAAGGGTATTGCAAGCCGAAACATAAAAATCGCTATGGA
>JAJZOT010000101.1 GCA_021847855.1 Thermoplasmata archaeon
GGAAACGGCCGGTATCTCCTCGCTAATCATTTTAATTTCACCAATGTATAATTTTACCTATCCTTTATTGCATTATGGGAAATATTATCATCGGAACGTTTGCGGTTTGTTGATTTCGCGGTGAAAACCCGTTCCAACCTGCTTTGAAGATCATTACACCCTGTCGCCGAAATATTCATTCAAGATCTTATTTCATGTCTTCATCATTGAATACTACCTCTTACTTTTGGTTTCAATGATAATTCAGAGATGTCTTCATGCTATGTATAGCTAAAGAGTGACCCCCTTTCTTACCAAAAGGGATTCCAACCTCAGAGGTTGCTGGAGGACTTCCATGGTCTTGAATTTCATTTTGCTTGAAAGTGTCCTGTTCCTCTAGCTTACTGATCTGTCTTTAGAGATGTATAAATGAAACAATGAGCTACCGGCCGTTTCCATTACCGTCTGTCAGCTGACAGATCATACCTGATATGGGGATACAAAAGGATTAACTTTCATTTCCAATCTTGAGCAAGTGGATCTTCCGCTCGCAAATGTTAAAGTCATCCGCTTGTCAAGTCTCTTAATTTCAATTTTTCAAATGCCTGTTGGTCCCTTTCCCTACATCTTTTTTCACTGAGTCTTATTTTTCCATGAATTATGACCATCATGTTGACTTTACAATTGTGATTTTTCAGATCAAATTTTGCCTCTTAAGATAATTCTCATACTCCTCTTGTTTCATCGGGCAGTCCATTAATTTCTCAAAGTCCTTTTGAGAACTAAAATGAAGCTGTCTCTTTATTTTGCTCAGTATGTCTTTTCCAGGAGGGGTGGAACCATGGGAAACCTTCGTGAAAATCCCGGTTGCTTTCTCGCTATGATAAAAAACAAAGTACGAATGGTCTCCTTCCTTGAGAATAAAACCCTTCTTCAACAGGGATTGTTTAATCTCTTCTGTTTTGTACATCTTCAAGCGGAATTCAGCCTCTCAATCTCAGCCAGTTTTACCCGATATTTTGTGGCATTAGGATCGAGGTCAGCTTCCATCAATAAATGAATATAAACATTAATAGCATCGTTCAATTCCTCTTCAAGCCCATTTTTCGCCTTTTCAGCATCGAAAGAGCAGCTCACTAAGGAAAGGTCATCGCATAATGCACACACAATTTCTTCCTCTTCCTCGTAACGTATAGTAACTTCATCTGGCAAAACAAAACGTCCAATGTGTTTAGTCTTGTCAATCCGGTATGATAAGTCTATTCTCCGTTCTCCTACGGCAGATGAATAATATACATCTCCGAAACCCGTGGTTGAAATCGTTCCCGAAGGAATATACACAGCAGATTCTAGCATAATTCTCACTTTTGGGATGGTTTTGATACAATAACTCTCACGTGATAATCTATGCTGTATAGCTTCTCGCCCGTCTCGTCCCTGAAATAATCTCCAGTCTGAGAGTCAATAGGAAAACTCACACTATCAAGATCCAGATGCACGTAAATTGTGGTGCCATCCTGAAGCTCATAAACATTGGGTATTTCCTCCTTGCTTTTAACACTCACCAACTCCCCTTTTACGAAGGTAGTTAAATTCTTGGGATGTCTCGTTTTTACGTATAATTTATCTGACATTGTCATAATCTTATTAGAATTATAAAGTTAAACTTTTGCACTATAATGGCAATTATTCCTGGATTGACACTCTGTAACACGATGAGGTTTCCCTTAAGATCTGTTGAATGTGTCGCTATGATTTACAATGATTCCGGTTAAAAACCTGCATACATGCACGGAATAATGAATAGAATGGAGGTTGTAAATGATCTGTTGGATTTACTTCATTACGATACTCTCTGGGCGTTTCTCATTCTTTTTGCCTCTTCCATGAGTTCTTCCGTGTATACTGTTACCGGGAGGTGAATCACTCATAAGCACCTTCATCCCCTTGGTATGCCCCAGGAGGAACGTTGTGCTCAAGTTCAGATATTTACTCAAATTCTGTCCATTTCTTCGTCACAAGGAACGGTCCATTGATTGCCTTAATTTTCGGAACCCATCAGGATTTCTCGGAATCAGTTGGGAAGCATCCAATGGTGCGGGATTGAGTTATAACAGCCAGCGATTCGAACCTAACTCTGGAAGTGCCGCTCTTCAAGGATATTACGGTACGTCGACGATAGTATCGGTGCGAATGAGCCGGGCTTATGGAGATGGAATCTCTTAATTAACAGGTTGCAATCCATCAGGTATGATAATAATAGAGGAAGAAGAAAATAAATGGGATAAGGAGAGGATTACCAGTCTTATTTTTCTCTCGGTCCTCTATTATGCGTTTTATTTATTCTATATGTTGGTGTTAAGTGGTATTTTTCATCCTTTTGGATGGATAACCATAGTTATTTCGGTCCCTAATTTGTATCTGCTGCTCCAGTGGCGTTCCATCTCCCTAACAAGGAAGAAGAAACGGAAAAGCGCACATCAACCAACTAATTAATTAGAGTGATTCATCCTCACTCCTCCCATGTTTCCTGCTGGACCAGAGGAACACAAGTAACCCATAATGTAATTTTCTCACATACAAATGGTTCCGGTTGTTCATTAATACAGGAGGTCGTCAATTGTATGGAAAGTCTCCCCAAATTAGTTTTCATTTTTTTTAGAAATTGCCTTATGTCCAAAAACAGACGGAACTGGACTGTATGGACCTGTGGGGAATTGAACCCCAGGCCTCTTCCATGCCAAGGAAGCGATCTACCGCTGATCTACAGGCCCTCATCTGACTGGAATCAATCATATTCCATACAGTTTGTATTCTTCCTTTCTTGATTTCCACCGTTGCATACTTCCAGGCGGCACAGAGAACTTCCATTTTCAATGGTTGCTGGCCAAATACTCGTGCAGTTGGATTCTATACCGCACAGATGTATTCTTCCCTCCTTAATAGAGGACTGTTTTCGCTTCTGTTTGCAAGCGGACAAGCCACCATATCAATAGAAATGATAAATCTTTCTGTCTATTTCATCCACTCCGTGGCTGATTACGATCTCTACCACGCACCTAAATTTGTTTGGTTTTTTTCCCATCCAACCACTCCTGAATGTCAATTCCTTTCCCACTGAAATAAATCTACCCCATTAAGATGTAAATTTCTAAGGCTTCTTAGTTTTCATGCACTTCAGGGGGAAAGTGAAAAACAGAGTGCGAAAGAAAATCATTTTCATGCGACCTGTGCCACGAAAAATTATATACAGCAAGAGTGCTTTAATGTGGAAATGCAAAATCCACACTCTGACACATCCATGGTCGGATATTTCAAGGTAATTGAACCCTTTCAGCTCAGGGACTTTGATGTGATAGACGAATACAAGGTAAACAGTGAAAGATCAACTGTAAGAATTCTCTGGGACAGGGATAGTCTGGAATACGTGTATCAGGTGGAGGAACCTTCAATTTCAAGGGTTGAACTGAATGCACTTTATAATATTGTAAAAGACATGGAGTGGATAGTGCCAAACAGCATGAAGATTTCAAATTCACTTACAAAATTCCAGTTCCCAGATATAGTTAAAAGCTATATCCATAACAGAAAGGGTATTTATGAAGCTGGAAGCAGCGAAAAGCTGCAGTATTTCATAAATCGTGATTATGCAGGATACGGGCTCATAAATGTGCCTGTAAATGATCCTCAGGTGGAAGATATATCATGTGATGGTTTCGGAAGCAAGGTGTTTGTCTATCACAGGAAATATCAGGACATGAGGACAAATATCGTCTATAATGATCCAACCTACCTGGATTCTTTTATCATTAAACTTTCGCAGTTCTGTGGTAAAGAAATCTCCATAAATAACCCGGTTCTGGATGGAATTACTGACGAGGGGCATCGTGTCCAGGCCATTTACGGGAATGAAATTTCACCCCATGGTTCGGTCTTCACCATGAGACTGTTCAGAAAGAAGCCTTTTACCCCAACTGATATTTTGATGAATAAAACTGCCGATTCCAACATAATAACATACATGTGGTACCTGGTTGAGAACAACAGTTCATGCCTTATCTCAGGGGCACCTGCAGTTGGAAAGACCTCCACGCTAAATGCGCTCCTGATGCTTGCACCGCCCAATTCAAAAATATTCAGCATTGAGGAGACAAGGGAGATAAACATCCCAAACGAAAACTGGATTCCGGCAACCACAAGAGAAAGAGAGAATTATTCCTCCAGGGATAGGAAAGGGTATATGAAAGTGGACATGTTCGAACTTGTCAGGATGGCCATGAGACAGAGACCCACCTATATTGTGGTAGGCGAGGTAAGGGGAAGAGAGGCCTACGCCCTGTTCCAGTCCATGTCGACCGGACACACCACGTACTCTACCATTCATGCCGATTCTATGGAAGCCCTAATAAACAGGCTTGAGGCAGAACCGCTTAACATACCGCGTGTTATGATGACGTACCTCAGCACTGTCATTTTCAATAAATTCGTCAAGATCCATGGAGACCTTGTGAGGCGTATCACCGAAGTAAATGAGATGGTGGGGTATGACCCTGAAACTGGGGATGTGCTTTACAACTCCGTCTTCTCCTATGATCCAGAGAAAGATGAACATCATTACAATGGAAACAGTTCGATCCTGGAGAAGATAAGAGTATCCACAGGAATGAGCAAAGAGGAATTTGAACACAATTTTCAGGAGCGAAAGAAACTCATAGAGAACATGGCGAGGAATGAAGTATCTGATTATGGCACAATATCAAAAATAATTCAGGCTTACTATTTCAATCCCGAAGAAGGGCTGAGAATGTCAGAAGGGGATGCCAGTTGACAGTTGATAAAAAAGGGAGGGTGATGCCCTGGAGATCGCAAGTTAGTGAAAATGATACCGATGTTTATTCGGCAATGATCCTTCCATTCAGTGCAAAAACAGGCATTCGTATTTTTCGTCCGGTTCTTGAAAGATTGAAGGTGCCATGGAAAACTCAGACCCAATTCAGGAGGTCGAAGATGCCGTTAACCCCTTACGAATTCTACGGGCAGATGTTCTTCTATTCGCTTATCAGTGCAATAGTTATAACAGTCACTGCCCTATTTCTTGATGTGGAATTCAGGAGATTTGACTTCATTATATCTTCCACAGCATTTCTGATATTTATTTCAATCGCAGCCGTGTATTCTGACATTCCACGCAGCATTTCGAGGGTCAGGAAGAGAAAGATCGATGCTCTTATGCCCATAACCATAGGTTTTGCGGCTACAATGGCTTCTGCGGATATACCGGTTGACCGCATATTTGAAGTGCTCAGTGAAAGCTCTGATTACGGTGAGGTTGCCAGGGAGGCAAAATACATATGGATCTCGACCAGTCTTTTCGGCAAGGATATAATATCAGCAATAAAAGAGGCAATTATCTACACGCCATCGTTGAAATTTTCTGAGTTTCTCCAGGGAATCGTGACAACAGTAACTTCTGGAGGAGACCTGAAGGATTACCTGGTGACCAAGGCAAGGAGGTACCAGTCTGAACTTAACAATGAGGTAAAGAAGAATGTTGATTCCATCGGAATTGTTGCTGAGAGTTACATAACCGTTGGTGTTGCGTTTCCACTTATCATGATCATCATTATAGGTGTCATTGCTGCCCTTTCATCGTCAAACCCCGGTGCCCTGATACTGGTGCTTATTTTTATAGTTGGGATAATGATGCCAATATTGACTGTATTCTTCATCTATTTCCTGAATTCAATTGTTAAGGAGGTGAGGGTTTGAAAATAACCGTTACCTCAATGGGATTGCTTTCTGCAGCAATGTCTGTTGCAGTATTCGTTTTTTTTATTATATCCAGGATTCCGGCAGTTGATCCGAAAATACATCCCATTGCTTCAATTGCTATTTCAGTATCCATATTCCTCATACCTGTTGGATACCTTTTCAACAAAAAGCAGAACGCAATAAAGGATGCTGAAAGGAGACTTCCTGATTTCCTGAGAGACCTGTCCAACTATTCAATATTCGGACTTCCCATGGCAGAAGCAATAAAGATGACAGCGTCCAACGATTACGGACACCTTTCCCCGGAAATACGAGACCTCGAAAACAAGATCTCAGTTGGTTTACCGGTGGATGAAGCGCTTGGGACATTTGGTGATAAAACTGGTTCCGCAGACATAAGAAGGGTTGGAAGAATCATAAGAAAAGCAAGCGAATCGGGAAACAACACCTATGATGTTGTGACCCTCATATCTGATTTCAATGCACAGATGGCACTTATGAGGGATACCAGAAGAGCCGAGATGCAGAATTACATCCTTGTCCTTCTCATTGCCCTGGGTGTTTTCATTTTCGTAATCCTGATAATAGATATAGGCTTCTTCCCGAAGATAAAGAGTACAACTTTTGGATCTCTGGG
>JAJZOT010000102.1 GCA_021847855.1 Thermoplasmata archaeon
ATGAGCGGGAAATAAGGAAAAAACTAAACAATTTTCAGAGGAATCTGCCCATTCAGTGACAAGAACAGATCAGAAATCCGGGTTTCGCGTTGTTTTGTCAGGAGACCAGTAAGATTATAGAAAAGGTGTAAAAATTATTGGTATGTGCCCCTAGGACACACTTATTGTTCCAATTTTTGGCGTGAACATATACTGCCCGGGGGTAATCTGGAGATCGGTAGTCAGGTTGAATTCAATTACCAAGTGAACAGTTGATCCTGCGGTTATGTTAATGGGATGCGTCAGGAACGCGAATTGCGCATTCATTGGAATTGTTGTGTTGATCCCTGAAATAACGGCGTGGACACTGGTAATGTAGAACCTGAACTGAGTGTATTTTCCGGCTTTCAGAGTGATGTTATTCAGGAAAGTCGGGTTGCTCATCGTAACCCCCAGTATGTTTATGGTTACCGGTTTAAGCGTTATGTTTTGCCATCCTGATGTGTTGGAATGCGCTGATACGTTGGAAAATGTGATGTAAACTGCATTCACTCCAGAAATTCCGGCGTCTGCTGCCGAAATCTGCAAAGTTCCGGTCTGGCTTCCTGGCAAATTGCCACCGTATAGATAGTACATCCCTGCCCCCACAAGAGCAAAGGCCACTATTGCAGCAATTAGTGTCTTCTTTAGTTCCATAGGCATTTTATTATCAATGTGAGTTAAGGATTTTGGTACAACCTGTTCCTGAGAAAAACCTTAATCCTGAGTTTTCCTATGCTAACCTGATACAGTATGGATAATGTTGAAGCCGAATCCCACGGAAGGAGGGTTATAAAGGCACCAAGGGGGAAGCAGATCAGTGCCAGAGGATGGCAACAGGAGGCTGCTATCAGGCTTTTAATGAATAACCTCGATCCGGAAGTTGCAAAAGATCCTGATAACCTGATAGTTTACGGTGGAAAAGGTAAAGCGGCGAGGAACTGGGAAAGTTTTGACGAGATCATAAACATGCTGAAGGAGTTGTACAACGATGAGACGTTGCTGATTCAGTCGGGAAAGCCTGTTGGTGCATTTAAGACAACAAAATACGCCCCCAGAGTACTGATCTCGAATGCTCAGATAGTACCCAGATGGGCGACCGATGAAATTTTCTGGGAACTGGAGAGGAAAGGACTGACAATGTTCGGCCAGATGACCGCTGGGAGCTGGATTTACATCGGAACTCAGGGAATCCTTCAGGGAACTTACGAGACCCTGGCAGCCATTGCAAGAAAAGAATTCGGTCAGGGAGACCTTAAGGGAAAGTGGGTCCTGTCATCGGGACTCGGTGAAATGGGGGGAGCCCAGCCCCTTGCCATCACGATGAACAACGGAGTCGGGATAATTGTTGAGGTCGATCCGTCAAAGATAGACAGGAGGCTCAAGGACAAATATCTTGACATCCGGACTGACAGCCTGGAAGAAGCATTAAAACTGAAAGACAGGGCACTGGATGAGGGCAAATCATTATCGATCGGTCTGCTGGGAAATGCTGCAACAGTTTTCACGGAACTTGCAAACAGGAACATAGTTCCGGACATAGTGTCTGATCAGACTGCGGCCCATGACATAAACATAGGGTACATACCGGAATGCTGCGATATCGGAAAGGCAGAGGAATTCAGGAACAGTGACCCTGAAGGATACAGGCAGGAAGTCTACAAATCCATCGTGAAAGAAACGAAGGCCATTCTAAGGTTCAAGGAACTGGGATCGAAGGTATTTGATTATGGAAACAACCTGAGAACCAGGGCTTTGGAAGGTGGGCTCAAAAATGCCTTTGACATTCCGGGATACGTTCCAGCGTACATACGAGATCTATTCGCAGTTGGTTCAGGGCCCTTCAGGTGGGTTGCTCTATCCGGAGACCCGGAGGATATATACAAAATAGACGATGCAATAATTCAAAACTTCGGATATGATGAACAACTGGTTAAATGGCTGAAACTTGCAAAGGAAAGAGTTCATTTCCAGGGGCTTCCTGCAAGGATATGCTATGCTGGATATGGCCTGCGGGAGAAGATCGGACTCCTGATAAATGACATGGTGAAAAAGAATATTCTTTCCGCGCCCGTGGCAATCGGACGGGATCATCATGACACGGGGTCTGTAGCATCTCCATTCAGGGAGACGGAAGGGATGCTTGACGGCAGCGATGCCATAGCCGACTGGCCTATATTGAACGCGCTTTTGAATGCCTCATCCGGAGCAACATGGGTATCCGTGCACCACGGCGGTGGGACTGGCATCGGGAATTCGATTCATGCAGGTTTCGTCATAGTTGCTGATGGTACCACTGATGCCGAGGAAAAAATAAGCAGGGTATTGAATGCTGATCCCGGAATAGGAGTAATCAGGCACTCTGATGCAGGATATAGAAGTTCCAGGAGCCTCATTCAACGTGGAGTGAAATTCAAGACGCCATATTTCGAGCATCGTCAAGAAAAATAATTATTCGCAAAAATTTGTCAGGAGTTATGGAATAAGGATTAACACGGGTTATGAAACCTATCCTCTCCACATCCCGATACCAAATCCAATTATGAAGACCATAATTGAAAAAGATATTATAAGCGACCCAAAGTGAATCGTGGTTGCATAAACTTCTATGGCGTGAACAATCGAAGATATGGATACATTTGGAACGAACGTGAGCCCAAGGAAATAGGCAATCACAAGTCCGACAAAAGTGAGAATAACTGCTGTAAATGCCTTCTTCACTGCGAAACCAAGCATAAGTCCATCTATGAATATCAGTAGCAACGTGACTTCAGCCGAATATGGCTGCAGAAATGACGGATAAGCTAATACCATTTTATTTCCCCTTCATTAACAATTAGCAGATATCGATATTAATATAACTATTTAAATTTTGTCAGACTCTATTTAAATATGGTTATTTTAATCAAAACAAAAAATAAAAAATTATGTAAGTATGTCTTCATCTGCTTTTTTGATCGATGGAACCACTCTGAGAGTGAATGACAGGATAAAACCGATAGCAATCATGACTGCCACTATTGCAATGCCGGGATATCTGTTGTCAATAAAGTAAGGACCTAGGAAAACCGGAATGAACGCAACTCCGAGATTGGTTGCAACACTGTACATCGATGTGGACAACCCGGCCTTTGCCGGATCAGTGACGTACTTTGTCGTGGATGTCATTGCCATCGACCAGTAGGCATTACCAAAGAAGCCGAAGAGGAAGTATGATAGCGAAAGTATTTCAACCACGGATGTAAAGGAGAGATAATAGGCCAGTAAAACCAGGGAAGCAAAAGCAGCAACAGAGGACAGTATCATGCCCTCCCTCACTTTCTTGATGTCTTCAAAAAGAGACGGGAGAAGTATTGCGCCGAAAGCTGAACCGAGGAATGCCAGGCCGCCGAAAAGTCCTCCATAATGAAGTGCGGTAGGTATAGAAATCCCCTTATGAATCAATTCAGTGGAAGCTATAACGCCGAACATGACGGAGAACGACGATATGATCAAGCCCACATACCAGTTCTTTATCATGCCTGGACTGAATGAACCCTTGAGTGACCGTCCCACATATTCCCTGGGGTATTTTCTCACGGCAAGAGGGAGAATCGCCAGAGATATTAATGCAAGAACTGTGTCAAGCAGGAAGACGTTTTTAACCGTTCCGAGAGCCGAGAAAACATACGGACCCAGGAATGAACCGGAGGACATTCCGAGGAAAAGGATTCCGACGCTCACACCAATTATCATATGTGACCTCTTCTGGTTCAGGGACTGTGCTATTGTACCTACCGGACCCAGTGCAAGAGGATAAGCAATTGCTGCGATGATCTGGCCTACAAGCAGCACAGAGTAATCAGTTGAAATTGCCCTTATGAATAATCCCATAACTGAAAGAACGCCCGACATAAGAAGTGAGGCACTTACGGAATATTTGGCAGCAAGGTAACCTGATACCAAAGCAAAGGCTACCATGGTGTAGCCGTAAAGCGAAATCAGCTCGATGATCGAAGGAAGCGAAACTCCGTACAGTTCTATCAAGGACGGGACAAGTGGTGCAAGGGTGAACCATCCAAATCCTATTGTGAAGTTAAGAAACCAGTAGGGAACCAGATACAGATTCTTATTCATGTCAGGGTCGGAAAATGAAGGCAAATATAAATTTGTGCACATGTCAGGGAATTGACTTTTGTTAATGCGTAGATTTGTCATCTTACAGGTAATTACTTCAGGAGTTGTTTTCCAACATGGTGCGAAATCATAACTTTAATGTGTTCCTTGAAGTTAAACCCTCATGTCACTGAAGGCCGTTGTGATGGCTGGAGGCAAAGGGACCAGACTGAGACCTATTACGTATTCTATTCCTAAACCGCTGGTTCCCATAGCCGGAAAACCGTGCATCGGTTATGTCCTTGACTCATATTATGAGGCGGGGATCAAAGACGCCATAATAACTGCCGGTTATAAATTTGAATCCCTGATCGCCGGCGTCATTGAATTCAAGCAGGCTGACCAGAATATCCTGTTCTCAGTCGAGAAAGAGCCTGTGGGTACCGCTGGTAGCATAAAGCTGGTTTCGAACTTTATTGATGATACTTTCGTGGTTGGCAGCGGGGATACTCTTGTGGATTTTGACATAAAAAAACTGATTGAGCACCATAAACAGAACAAATCAAAACTTACAATTGCCCTTACAACTGTGGACGATCCATCGCAGTTTGGAATAGTGGAGATGAAAGATAATGTGGTTACGAGATTTCTTGAAAAACCGTCGCCCAGGGAGGCTTTCTCCAATCTCATAAACGCAGGCCTATACATAATAGAGCCTGAGATTCTGGACTATATTCCCTCCGGGCAATCTTACGACTTCGCGAAGCAGCTTTTTCCAAAGCTTCTGGATGAAGGGGTCAAAATACATGGATACTTAGGTGAGGGCATCTGGCTTGATACCGGGAGGCCAAATGATATGATCAGGGCAAATCAGATAATGACAGAAAAACATGGCAAGGAGCTTACGGAAAACGGGATGTCTGGAAAACTAATGATTAATACTCATAGGAGAAACCTCCGGGGATCTAAAATTCAGGGGCCGACGTATATCGGAACAGGGGTCGTTTCAGGGAACGGTACTACAATAAAAGGGTCCGCAGTTTATGACAACACCCAGCTGGGAAACGATGTCTACATTGAGGATTCAATCTTAATGCATAATGTCAGGGTGCAGGATGGTGCCAAGATAGTGAAATCAGTGATCATGAAAGGTACCGTCATAGGCCAGAAGTGTGAAATACACGAAAGTGTACTGGCACCACAGCTCAATCTTCAGAGCGAATCAAGAGTTTATAATGTATCTCTCTCCTCCGAAGTGGAAGAGGAAGAAGATTAATTCTCAAATCGGGGTCAGAGGAACCCTGCTTTCTGCAGAGTGAGAAGATCCTCTGTTGTCAACTGTTCGCCGTTCTTGAATTTGTCAAACAGCGTCGTCGCCTTTTTCTGTAATTCCCCTTCTTTTTCCTTCTTCTTTATTGCTCTGGTCTTTGTCTTTAAACTTGATAGAACCTTTTCGAGATCCCGCAATTCAGTTTTTGCCTGAATGAAAGCTTCATGTTCCTTCGTTGATTCCTGGCTGAACTTGACGAATTGTTCATGGAATTCATCAGCCTTCTTCCTTGTTTCATCGAGTTCCTGAAGGCTTTTGTTGATATCCTCACTGAGCGCAGTTATTCTGGAAGATATTGCGTCAATTTCTTCCTTCATCGCCTCTCCGGTCTTGCGTTCAAAATTTATTTTCTGGGTAAGATCCTTTATGCTATCGTTACTTTCAAGCTCTTTTTCCCTCATGGATTTAGCCAGTTTTATCTCTTTGGAAAGCTTCCTGATCTCGGATACTACTTTCTTTTCTTCGTTCTTTTCCAGAAGAGTGGTCTGCTGTCTTATCTCCAGTCTTTGAAGTTCCTTTTCCCTGTCCCTTAAACTTCGCTTGTCGAAACCTTCGACATTTGTCTCTTCCCTTACCTTTCTATACTGTTTCCTTAATTCTGAGAGATTCTTGTAATGTTCTTCCTTTTCGGCACGGAGTTTCTGAACCTTGTCAATAAGCTCATTTTTCTCTGCGATCTTCCTTTTTGCCTCGTCTCGCATTTCGCGTACCTTGTTATTGAGAATATCACGTTCCTCGGCGAACCTATGGCTCTCCGATGAAGCATCATCACGTTTCCTGATGTGCTCCTCAACTATCTTCCGGATAATCTCCCTTTTCTGCTCAAATTCATCAAGAAGATCACTCATACTGACCAATCACACAAAAGCTTTTGCTGAATACCTGAATTAAATATATAACTTTCGACATTGAACGAATCCGATACTT
>JAJZOT010000103.1 GCA_021847855.1 Thermoplasmata archaeon
ATCTTGGTTTGATCCTCCTGACCAGAAACATTGCAAGTACAAAAAGCAGCGCAGTCCAGAATAAAAGACTGACAATCAGGATATACGGATTCAGCAGTGGACCGGTTCCATTGGACATGTTAAGTGGAGATGCATTTCCAGAGTAAGTCTGGTAAAGAAGACGCGGTATGTCACTGAATGGGCTGGCATAAACGACTGCAGATGGCAGAGGAATTCCCAGTTCTGAGAACCCAAACAGATATGAGAGCAGTTGTGGTATGAAAACAATGAAAGATATGCTCTTGAGTCCGGTATAATTGTTGGCGAATATAACCAGGACCACTGAAAGAAGAAACATGAACATTCCAGTTACAAGAAACATCGCAATGGAAAGATATGGATAAACTGGGAGCAGTACGTATCCTGATCTGCTGCTGAAAAGTATGACCGTAAACACAATTATGAATGCACCAATTATACCTCCTACAACAGATGTGCTTCCCATAAGATTGAAAATGTAGGCTGATGGTTTCAGTTTTGTAAACCTGAAACTGTAGGCAAGGGATGAATTTGCATAATAGACAGAATATGCCACAGTGGTTGAAATAATACTCCCTGAAATAAGACCGATCAAGGAAAACCATACCGAAGTATATTCAAGAGATTCAATCTTAGTTGTCATATTGAAACCAAAGATGTATGACCCCATGAAGAGCCAGAATACCATGAAACCTACTCCCCACCCCCACAGAGCCCTGTTGGATGCCAGGGACTTCAGGTAAAATCTTGCGATCATCAAGCCACCTCGTCAAATATTGAATTCAGGTTTCTTGCTGCTGCTATTGGAACCGCTCCACTGTTTTCGGTAATTGAGAATTTTCCAAAGCTGGTATCCATCACGGAAACGCACCCGGGTACCTCTCCCCTGTTTAAATAGAGGTTTTTCAACTGGGAAACTAAGAATTTTCCAAAAATTTTCCCTTCTATGATGAAATAGAGGGTCCAGTCTTCAAGCCGATTTAACAGATCGAACTCATGCGTGTTGATTATGATATCCGCACTGGATTTCTTTATGATGTCAAGGAGTTTCAGCCTTCTTCCCTGATCAACATTATCGAATGGTTCGTCCATTAGAATTATTGATGGAGAAAAACTCAGTGACATAATATTTCCCACCATTTTCTGCTCACCTGAGCTCAGTTGGTGTATTTTCTTCCCAAGGGTTGCCTCCAGACCAAACCTATAAACCAGTTCCTCTGCTTCTCCTGAATCGCTTCCCTTTAGATCAGAATACAACCTGATTATATCTCTCACCGTGTTTCCCATTAACCTGTAGACCTCCGCTAAATTCGTGGAGACAGCTATTTCTCCTCTAATTGTCCTGACGTCCATCCCATTTATGGATGCCAGTCCGGAATCTGCCTGTACAAGCCCCAGAAGAACCTTAAGAAGGGTTGTTTTCCCTGAACCGTTCGGACCTATAACAACCACCTTTTCATTATGTACCTTCAGGTTTACATTCTCCAGAGCATAATTTCCATTTCGCCCATCATACCTCACTGAAACATTTGATAACTCTACCATGAGAAACTGATTGTTTTAGTTATTATAAAATGACAATAAAGTTCAAAATTTGAACTGGAAGTTGCAGGATTTGACGGATAAACATGTTATCAATGTATTTTATGAAACCATGCGGATTCTCAGACCAAACATATCCCGGCCTCATAATTGTTATATAATTCCTGAATATGAAGAGTTGTGAATAACAAGTACGCCGAGATATACAGAAAACAACATTATGGGCTTGTGGGAAAACATTCAGCCGTAAAAGTGTGCCACTACACAAAGAGCGAACTCACCGGTCATGAAGGTTGTTACAAAGGGACGTTTTATGGCATAAATTCACACCAGTGCATCCAGATGACTCCTGCGCTCAATTCATGCACCGAAGGATGCTCATTCTGCTGGAGATTCCAGGGTTTTGACAGCATGCATATCTCGGATGAGGACGATCCTGAATTCATTCTTGAAGAGAGCATTAAGGCTCACAAAAAATTGATTTCCGGTTTCAAGGGGAACCCAAATGTCACCAGGGAAAAGTGGGAAGAGGCCGATAATCCAAAACATATAGCAATATCACTGACCGGTGAGCCAACTTTATACTCAAGGCTTGGAGAGTTCATTGAACTTTGCCACCGAAGGGGAATTTCAACATTTGTAGTTACCAACGGCACATTGCCCATGGTTCTGGAAAGGCTTGATCCACTTCCAACACAGCTGTACGTCACAACTGCAGGTCCTACCAAGGAGATCTTCAATGATCTTTTAAATCCTGTAATAGGTAATGCGTGGGAAAATTTTAACAGAACTCTGGATCTTCTCCCCTCCCTTGACACGAGAAAGGTCATAAGACACACTCTTGTGAAGGATGTGAACATGCCGTTTGTTGATGAATACACAAAGATGGATAGAACAGCATCTCCCGATTTTATTGAATCAAAGGGGTATGTTCATGTAGGACAGTCTATCACAAGACTCACAACCGACAATATGCCCTCACATGATTATATTGTTGAATTTTCAAGGGAACTTGCAAATAACCTGGGTTATGATTTTACATCTGAACGCAGGGACAGCAGGGTAACACTTCTCAGCAAGGATCCCTCAAAAGCCAGGATTGATTTCAGCACCATAAAGGCATCTCAAGTAGCATGAAAATTCCGGAGGACAGTCCAATCAGGCGTGGAACGGTTATTTTCACTATCCTCCTTAATTCAGGCCTGGCCAGAACAGGGAAATGCATGTTGTGTGAGACACACTTTCACTGCCCTGCATGATATATCTGAACGCCCTGAATTAGATGTTCCCGGTGGTCAATAGGTACATACATAATAAAATATATTCCTTAAAGATACTTGAACGATATGTATGCTGGATTTTAATTTTACTGAAGATCAGGAGATACTGAGGGAGACAGCAAGAGAATTTGCAGGAAAAGTAATTGCAAAAAATATCCCAGCAATGATGAAGAATAGAAGAATTCCTGATGAGGTATTCCGTGGATTGGCAAAGATGAATTACCTTGGAATGAATATTTCAGAAGAATACGGAGGAATGAACGCGGATGCAGTCACCACAGGCATTGTCGCTGAAGAGATTGCCAGGGCAGATCCGACAGCTTCCATACCCGTCCTTTTCCTGGTTGATAATGCATGGTCTTACCTGATCTCAAAATATGGTTCAGAGGAACTGAAGAAAGAACTTCTTCCAAAAGTGGTAAAGGGAGAGGCAATTGTTGGAATAGCCTCAACTGAGCCAAACTTTGGGTCAGATATAGGGTCAATGACTTCCAAGGCGGTCAGATCAGGAGATGGATATATACTCAGCGGAGAGAAATCCTATATCAGCCTTGTAAGGGACATTAAGGAAAAAACTGGAGGTTACGTAACCGTTGTGAAAACAGATATGCAAAAAGGCACCAGGGGAGTTACCCTCTTTTACCTTCCGTATGAAGATGATAAATTCGACCTCACGGACCTGCACGAAATGGGGAGAGAGGGATCTTCATGGGGAGCTTTCAAGTTCCATGACATGAAACTCGGGAAAGAATACATAATCGGTAAGGAAAACGGCGGTTTCAACATAATACATGAGGGATTTGAGTTTGCAAGGGCACTTATTTCTGTCATAAGTGCCGGGAGCGCGATGAAGGCTCTTGAAAATGGATCAAATTACCTGAAGACAAGAAAGGCCTTCGGTTCGGAACTGGCAAAGTTTCAGGGACTGCAGTTTCAGCTTGCCGACAATGTTGCGAAAATGGAAGCTGCAAGGATCATGGGCTATAAAGCATTGTGGACCTATGACCAGGAACAGAGATACCATAAAGTTTCAAGGTTCCAGGTAAGCAGGGAAGTCGCAATTGCGAAACTCATTTCCACGACGTGGGCATTCGATGCCATAAATGATGCTCTGCAGTGGCAGGGTGCATTCGGCTATTCAAAAGACTGCCCGGAAGAATGGGCTCTGAGGGGCATAAGGTCTTTTCAGCTGGCAGAAGGTTCAAGAGAGATTATGAAGGTAATCATTGCAAGGGAAACACTTGGGAAAGAATTTATCAAATGAGGTTCTGACCCATAAAAGGGGATAACAATGACCGAAGATGACGAGCTAGTTGACATTGATGATTTCAGGAAGATCCAGATCAGAACGGGTAAGGTAGTGGAATGCGAGAAAGTTGAAAAATCCCGATCCCTGCTGAGGATAATTGTTGACCTTGGAGATGAAAGGAGGCAGATAATCTCCAGCATATATCCGTCATACAAACCAGAGGACATGCTGGGAAAGACACTGGTTGTGCTCTCAAACCTGAAAAAGGCTAAATTCATGGGGCTTGAAAGTCAGGGTATGCTTCTTGCGGTTGATGACCAGGGTGTATTGAGCTTACTTACAGCTGACAGGCCAGTGTCCCCCGGTTTGAAGGTGTCCTGAGATATGAGCTGGGCTGACAGGTACCGTCCAAAAAGCGTAAGCGAACTCATAATATCAACATCCTCACTTGAAAAGATTTCACAGTGGCTTGACCAGTGGAAGGAGGGAGTCCCCCTTAAGAAATCTCTCGTGCTGTACGGACCTCCGGGAGTGGGGAAGACAAGCGCTGCACTTGCCATAGCCCATGACCTCGGATATCCACTGGTTGAGATGAATGCATCTGACCAGAGGAACAGGGACAGCATGAAGTCCATAGCTCTAATGGCGGCTCTTTACCAGGATATTTTCGCAAACTTTGGAACAGAAGGGCAGAAGAAGATAATCCTGATTGACGAAGCAGATAGTATTTTTGAAGGCAGAAGCAGTGAGACTGGAGGGGATTCCGGGGGTCTGTCTGAACTTCTCAAAGTTATACAGAGAACAAAGAATCCCATTATCCTTACCATGAATAATTATTACGAATTCAGAAGAAAGAGTGTGGGAAAGATTATCCTGGACAGCTCAACGGCAATAGAGTTTGTTCCGTACCGAAGAAGGAATGACACGGATTACAAGAATTTCAAGCTGAAACTCAACAGAAAAATATACGAGATCCTGCAGACCGAGAATGTCAAGATGGATCAGAGATTTGTAACTGAAATTATTGAAAAGAACGGATCTGATATCAGATCAATCCTTAACGACATAGAATCCCTGAGAGATGGTTCAGGATCATCAGGAGTGTCCATGAGAGACAGCCAGACTTCCATTTACAACGTAATGCAGGACACTTTCAGATCCGGAGACTATTCCAAAATAATGAGAGATATGTATGATAAGGATTTCCAGGCTGAAGACTATCTCATGTGGATAGACAAGAACCTTCCCCTTGAGTGTGTAAATGATATGGATCTGATGGAGTCATTTGACCTCATATCACTTGCTGATATTTTCATCGGGAGGGTGATGAAAAAACAGCATTATGCATTTAAGGGCTATGCGGAAGAATTGGCTGCCGGGGTCTCTTTCACCATTAAGGATAAAAACAGGCACTATGTGAAGTATGAATTTCCGTCATATATAATGCAGATGTCAAGGCTTCGTGAGAGACGAAATGCCAGGAAGAGCCTTTCGCTGAAAACCGGGAAGCTTACACATATGAGCGCAAGAAGTGCAATGGAATATCTATGGTTTTACAGTATAATGGACAGACATTCGGGTGATTTTGGCAAATACCTGTCTGAGAAACTCTCCCTAACTGAACCTGAACTTGGAATAATAAGAAAGAAAAGTCCCTAATGATCCTGTTGAATCGTTTGCTGGGAATGGATGGCAATGAATTTCTTGCACTTCAATATTGTTCCGCTTGTTAACAGTGTAGAAACGTCCCAGTTCTTTGAATTTATAAATTCAATGAGTCTATTCTTCCTGAACTGATCCGTGAGAAATATTGCATATGGACCCTCCAGATATTTCCTTTTAGCACGAAACATGGAGAAGAGATCCCTGTCAAGCTGCTTTATAAGGTCCTCCATAGAACTGCTGTAAATAACGATGTATCTTTTCCTGAATGGTGAACCTTTCACTTCCAGATAATGGCCTGAATAAATAACTAATTTTTCTTTCTTTGACCTGAGTAACAGAATGTTCTTAATTCATGGCGTAATTGCCTATCTACAGTCTGGAATTGTCTATGAGAACATATTTATATTCTCCATAACTACTCCTATTCTGTTAGATACTAAAGGCGATAATGATGAGTGAAGTTCAAAGTACTTACAGTGTTGTAAGGGATTCCTGGAAAAGTCTCAAGAAATCAGATATATACAAAATGCACAAGGAAAGGATGATCGGCTGGAGAAACGGCCCTTCTTTTGAAAGGGTTGAACACCCAACAAGAGTTGACAGGGCAAGATCTCT
>JAJZOT010000104.1 GCA_021847855.1 Thermoplasmata archaeon
TCAATGTGATCCTTAACCAGTTCAACTGACCTATCCTTCATTCCTTCCTTTATCAATGCCTCAACATAGGTTGGAAAAACATCAAATGACCTGTCAAGGAGATTTGGGTTTTTTGAGACTGATTCAATGACTTCCTGGAATCGCCCCAGGTATCCAAGCAGCTGTGTCCTTTCCTCTTCATACCCGATCTCTTTTCGGATTGCCAGAGCCCCGTCTATGAGTTCAAGAGCCTCTTCATCGTTGCCGTCGTCGGAAAGAATGATGCCCTTCAAGTACATGAAATCAGGCTCCTGTGGCCATTTCCTGATGGCGTAATCACATGTTTTCAGGGCTTCGTAATTTTCATAATATTCAAAGAGAAGTTCTATTTTCTCAATATAGGATTCTTCATAGTTACCCAATTTTGTTGTGAGTTTTTCCAGTTCCTGCAATGCTTTCTCTCTCTCATCATCATCGAATAAGTTCCTGGCATATTTTATGCGGTATTCTATGTTCTCCGAATCGTACTTTATCGCGGCCTGAAGTTCTTTTAAGGATTTATTGTGGTCTTCCATGGAATCATAAATCCTGTAAAGGAGGAAGTGGGTTTCTGCATCCTTTGGATCTATTTTCAAGGTTTTATTTGCAAATTCAAGCGCCATGGAGTAGTTTCCAGTCTCAAGATAGCTGGATGACATCAGATATGTTGTTGTTGAATCGCTGCGGTCCTTTGAATGTGATATTTCAAGAGTCTTAATCGCCTCGTCATAATTGCCCATATCGTATAGAATCAGTCCCTTGTTTCTGAGATAAAGCACATCATCAGGATCGATTTTCAAGCATCTTTCGATCTGTTCAATGGCCTCTTCATCCCGTCCCACTTCGTGCAGGGCAGATGCCCTTATATTGATGAAATCTGGGTCTTCCGGTGAGACCCTCAGAACTTCCTCTATGAGCTTCAAGGCCTCGTGTGGTTTTCCATCCTCAATGAGATGTATTGATTGATGTGCCTTCGATTCCAGAGGATTTCTATAATCTGCCATTTTATCGGATGGAACATATGTCGTGAATACTTAAAAGTTAACAAATTCAAAAGTTCTCCTGGTTGGTTATAAAACTCTGTGTATTCACGACCTGCTCCTGAATTTTTGAGTTGCCTTCTGCTCGATCCCGTCCATATACTTCCTCCATCTGGTTCCCGGAGGTATAGAGCCTTTCACTCCTTTCGATTCCCAGTATTTTTTATAAAAGTATTGTAGATTGTATGAATCAGGGCTCATGTAATCAAGGTTCGATGATACAAAATTCACTATGTCAGCAACAATTTCGTCCTGATTCTGGTTCATCATTTCTTCCAGAATCTTTTCGTTTTCTGCGCTGTTATCAATATTTCTGGCGTCAACCATAAAAACATAAATTGAACTTAGTATTTAAGGGGTTGTTGAGCAGATTTGCCTACCCGCCTTCATGATTCCATCGGTAAAATCCGTTCCAGTGCACATATTTTGTCGTTTTGACTGTTTCAACTCCATATAATATTATGATAAAAGATGCACTAAAGTTTTGGGATGCCTATGAATATGAGGTTGTTGGTATCGGTTTTTTCATCATAGCTGGAAACTGATTCCTCATCAATAATTTTGTACAGAACCTCCTTGATGTGACTGATTGCCTTCCGGTATGTACTTTCAGATACCCAGGAGTTGGAAAACAGTATGTTTCCCTCCCTGTACATATCACGGACCCTGTCTATCTCATCTGAAGAGATCATCTGGATCTCTTCTGCAATGATCCTTAACCTGAGAATCTGGCTCATGATAGCCGATATTAGATATTCCCTCAGCTGTTCCGGATCTTTACTTTCTATGACCTTCATCTGATCTTCGAAGGAAAAACCCTGGAACAATTCGACATTTGGGGAATAATACTTCTCAACGTAATTTTTCCTTATTTTTGTTTCTGGCTCCTTGAGTATCCCTTCTTCCACCATTTCCTTGAGATTCTGGTACAGATTTGACCTGGAAGTTTCAATGAACTTTGACATCTGGGTGGCCGTCATTCTTCCCTTCTGAAAGAGAAGGATAATGATGGAAAGCTTGGTCCTGTTACCGAAGGATTCAACCAGGTTCTTCCTGACCCCTTCCTTTTTCTCTACCATATTGTGACAAATTTATATATCACTTATAAGATTACGTATCAGAGAAAGTTATATGTATAAAATTCACAGGGATGTAAAACAGAGGGAAAAATCGCTTCCCAGGAACTTCCACCTCCTTCTGGTTTCTGGATCAGTATCAAGGGTTGGAACAACCGCCTTTTCCCTTTCAGTACTCTGGATAACACTTGCTCTCACCGGGTCTGCTCTTGTTGCAGGACTTGCAGATGGTCTCTTCACTTTTCCGCTCATATTCAGTTTCTATTTTGGAGCACTCATAGACCGTTCATCCAGAAAAAAAAGGGTTGCTGTTGCATCAATTCTCGTTAGATCAGCCGCAGTCGGACTGATCCTCGTAGCATTGTTTGTTCATGGCTACTACCTGATAATTGCACTGGTGTATTCCTGCGTGGTAATAACCGGGATGATGTCGGATATTGTCAATTCTGTGAGGTCAGCCTGGACAAAGGTATTCCTCAACGAGAAACAGTATCAGAGAGGTTCATCTGTGTCTTCAGGGTTGATATCCCTGGCTGATGGAATAGGTTATGCATCTTCCGGGATTCTTCTCTACTATGGATATTATGATGCCTTGTTACTGATTGCGGCCATCTTCATAATATCAGTGATCCCGGTTCTTTTTATCAGGGAGAAAGTCGAAATTGAAAAAAAGATCAGGACTGGTAGCCTGAAAGCTGACATTGCTGAAAGTGTAAGATTCATAAGAAAGAACAGGAGTGTGATGCAGTTGATAGTACTGATGATTTTCGCAAACTTCATCATAGCAATGGTTGGTATAGGATTCACCTTCCTGGTGCAGAAGATCCTCTTCCTGCCTGCATATTATCTCAGTGTCATATTCATAGCACTTTCTGCAGGCATGGCTCTTGGTTCTATACCCGGAGGCTATCTGAAAGGTACACTGGGATTTGTGGTTGCACCACTTCTTGCTGTTGTGGGAATCATGTTCATAGCCATGGTTATGACGCCTATTGTCTTCATACTGGTTGCCCTGGTCTTTGGAGCTGGGCTTGCAATAGGAATAATAAACCCTGTGGTGACTACGGTATTTATAAGAAAGGTCCCAGTGGAAATGATGGCCAGGATCAGTGGGACAGTAAACACACTTGCACTTTCGGCAACATTCCTCTCTGGAACTATTGCTGGGACGATTATCCAGTTCTCATCCATATTTGATCTTTTTGTAATCATTGGATCTGTAATCGTGGTTGTTGGTGTTGCCACACTTTTCATGAGAGAGTTTTCCAGTGAGAGAATTGAATCTCATGAAAACACGGATTGAAAAAACAACTGAACCAGTTTCATCACCATATTGTTATTTTTTGTCTTTCATTTTCTGCTTGCATGGTTTTAGAAATATTGAATGCAATCTCGAACTCTGGATGGTTCCATGCAGGAAGGCTTGCTCTCAGGCTGTTTGGAGCGTGTGGATCAATTATTATCCTTCTCCTGATCTCCTCATCCCTCATGTTTCCTCTCCAAACCTGAGCCCATGATATGAAAAATCTCTGTTCAGGGGTAAACCTATCGATCTCCTTCCTCAATTCCGGATTCATTTTCAACCTGCGTTCCATTGCATCATAAGCAATGCTTACACCACCGAAATCTGCTATGTTTTCACCCACTGTCCTCTCTCCGTGAACCTTGACACCGGGAAGAATCTCCTGTGCGCTGTAGAGATCTATGACAGCCTTTGCCTTCTGGTTGAATTCCCTCCTGTCCTCCTCCGTCCACCAGTTCCTGAGATTTCCATCGGCATCGAATGTGCTTCCCTGGTCATCATAACCGTGTGTTATTTCATGTGATATAACTGCACCTATGGCACCGTAGTTGACCGCATCATCCATGGTGACGTCAAAGAATGGCGGCTGCAGTATTCCTGCGGGAAAGACTATCTCATTGTCCGTGGGAGAGAAGTATGCGTTCACTGTGGGTGGAGTCATGAACCATTCATTCCTGTCAACTGCCGATCCTGTTCTTGAATTCTGCCTCCTGATTTCGAACTGAGCTGACCTTAAGATGTTGCCAAAATAATCATGCTCATTGATATTGAGGGTTGAGTAGTCCCTGAAAGTTTCAGGATGACCTATTTTGGCCCTGAATCTTTCAAATTTCTCCAGTGCCCTTCTTTTAGTCTGTTCGCTCATCCAGGAGATGTTTTGCAATCTTCCCCTGAACACCGACTTTATATCCTCAATGAGAACCTCCATTCTCTTCCTTGCGTCTTCCGTAAAGTACTTCTCAACGTAGAGCTTCCCCAACGCTTCCCCTATGCATGAGTTCATGACCATTACGGATCTTTTCCATCTTGGCTCCTGTTTTTCCTGGCCCATTATTTTTCTGTTGAAGAAATCAAAGTGCTCATCTGCAAATTTATCGCTTAGAGCTGGAGATGCAAAGTTAATGATGCACCACACAACATAAGATTTTAGACTCTCAAGAGGTGTGGACGAAATGAGTTTGCAGACAGATTTAAAATATTCTGGTTGTCCGACCACGGCGTAAGGGACTGCTGGTACCCCCATTAATTTCATGTAATTTCTCAGTCCAATTTCTGGAAATTCACGATCAAGATCCACCACTTCAAACCGGTTATAATTTTTCTCCTGATCCCTGAGGTCCTCCTGACTTCTGCTGAATTTCGCCAGTTTTTTTTCTATTTCCAGTATATTACCTGAGTATGATTTAGAAGTCCCAGTATCACTCCCTGTGAGAGCAAACATTTTCTCAATATGATGCGGAAACTGGTCCAGTATTGAAGAGAATGATTCTTTCAGGTAATAATCCCTGTTTGGCAGAGAAAGACCTCCCTGCATGAAGTAGAAGGCGTAGATTGAACTGTTCTTTTTGTCCCCCTTAGAATAGGATCTGAAGAATGGAAAAATTCCAAGACTGTGCAGATAGGGAATGGTTTCAACAAGTTGTTCCCTTGTTTCTGTAACGATTATCTTTTCCATGATGTCCCTAACTGGTTTCATCCCAAGACTCTCTATAAGATCAGTATTCATGGCTGATTTGTAAAAGTCCCCAACCATCTTATTGACTTTATTATGTTCTGAACTGGAATGTTCTGCACATGTCTCTGCTATTATTTTGAGCATGTAATTATTCCTGTCATATAGTTCATTGAATGTTCCCCAGCTTGTTTTGTCGGCTGGTACTGGATTGGAATCCAGCCATTTCCCATTGGCATATCTGTAAAAATCGGTGAACGGATCTGCAGTTTGGTCCATGTTGTTAACCGAAAATCGTGACGTTGAAGGGGCAATATTTTCTCCACCGGGATTGTTGTTTTTGAAAGCTCTGTTCATTTACTTGCATTATCATCTTTTAGATTATATTTTTGGAATATGGACATCGTCAAGTTCGAGTAGATTTTTCCTGAATTTTGATATTCCTCTTCGACTGCGTACTATTTTCTGCATAATTCAGATACTATTACGGTTCAGTTCATTCCTTCAAGTACGATCCTTAATTTCTCTTCCAGATTATATACCACATTCGCTTTCATTTATAAGGCATGAAACAACATGGATCATAATTAATTTTGTAATTTTTCCAGAGTGTGACACATTTCAAATATCATATCTTCTGCATATGTGATCAATTATAAGATTTCGTGTCTGTTTCAGTTAACACACAAAAACTTAAAAGTCAAGGTATATATCTTTGCAGTATATATACGACCATATAGGAAACTGGTAGGAGAAAACGAGGGAGGAATATATATGCAGGAAAAAAAACCTAAGATGACATTTGACGATAGTGCTAAAGAATATATTTTAAGTCTGTTCAACAAAAAGGTCAATGAAGACGGAGAAGTCTTGGAGAAAGACTCTAACGAGCCTGTAAAGTCATTTGAAGGAAATCCCCTGACCCTTGAGGATTTTGGCGGAGTCAAGAAGGGTTCTGAGTTATTTATAGAAAACAACGTCGTATCACTCTTCAGATTGAAATATCGGAAAGAGTAGATATGGCCTGGTATTCAAAATTAAAATCATTTATAGACAGTATTTTACATGTCGACATTAGCACTATTAGAGTTAATTCTCAAAATGTTAAATTAAACCTTAACTCTTCAATTTTTACGTAACATGTTCAGATCTATCTTCAATTTTGCCACAAGATCATTTGCCTTCTTCGGTATCTCGCTCATGATCTCACTCTTTTCCATTTGGTACATCTTTATTCTTGA
>JAJZOT010000105.1 GCA_021847855.1 Thermoplasmata archaeon
TTTGACACAATACAGTAAGATATAGAAAGAAACAAAGTAAGTAAACAGAGGGAATGATGAATAAATGCCAAATACAAAACAGATAATAATGCCAGGTGACCCCATTGAGGTTGCCGATCGCAAACCACGAAATGGAGTGTATAAATGCGGGGATCAGAAATACTGTTCAGAGTATTTCGGAATATTGCAGGAAAGTGAGCAGTTTGTCGATGTTGTTCCATTTTACGGGAAATATCAGCCCAGAAGGAATGACAGGGTCATAGGAAAAGTAATAGAAATCGGCCCTTCGATGTGGGTTGTAGATATCAGTTCTACCTATACCACCCTGCTGCACATGAATGATGTTCCATGGAGAGTATCATCCGGGGAGCTGAAGCGATACATGAAAGTTGGCGACTACGTCTACGCAAAGATACTCTCCATGAATGAGATTAAAGAGAGCTGGATATCCATGAAGGATGTAGGTCTTAGAAAGCTAGAAGGAGGGACTGTAATAAGTCTCCCAGCTCCAAAAGTTCCACGGGTTATAGGCAAGGGTGGAAACATGGTCAACATGATCAAGGATGCCACTTTAACCAAGATCATGGTCGGACAGAATGGAATTATGTGGCTTGATGGCGTGCCTGAGAATGTAATAATTGCAATCGAAGCAATAAGAACTGTAGAGAGAGAAGCGCACACCGTCGGCCTAACAGACAGGATATCAAAGTTTCTTGAAGAAAGGAAAGGTGAAATAGTTGGGAACAGCAAGTGATAAAAAATTATTCAACGAAGATGGAACAAGACTGGATGGTAGATCGCCTGAAGACCTCAGGCCGATAAAGATTGAAACAAATGTATTGGAAAGAGCGGATGGAAGTGCTTTCATTGAATGGGGCGGCAACAAGATTCAGGTTGCAGTTTACGGTCCGAGGGAAGCCTACCCACGGCATATGCAGGATATAAATCAGGCATTTGTAAAGGCAAGATACAACATGGCTGCTTTTTCAGTAGATGAGCGAAAGCGACCAGGTCCAGACAGGCGATCTATGGAGATTTCTAAAGTCATTTCAGAGGCACTGCAGGTTGCAGTTATGGTCGAACTCTTCCCGAGAGCTGAAATTGATGTCTTCATCGAAGTGCTCCAGGCTGACGCAGGAACCAGAATAGCAGGGCTGACAGCCTCGGCGGTAGCACTTGCAGCAGCAGGAGTTCCGATGCGTGATATGGTAGTTGGATGCACAGCCGGAAAGGTTGACGGCAAGGTTGTATTGGATCTTTCCAAAGAAGAGGATAATTTTGGACAGGCGGATCTGCCGATAGCGGTTATGCCAAAATCAGGCAAAATTGTCCTGATGCAGATGGACGGTGATCTCTCAACAGAAGAATTTAACCAGGCCCTTTCAATGATAATGAAGGCAACTGAAAGAATCAACCAAATCCAGAGAGACGCACTTAAAAAGAACTATGCTGCAGACACGAACTGGGGTGAGTAAATTGCCGAGAGACGAACTTGATGTAATGTCAGAAATAAAGAAGAATTACATGATGCAGAAACTCAAGGAGGGTAAGCGCGCCGATGGCCGCAAGCTGGATGAGTTTCGTAAACTGACTATAGTTACAAACTTCATTCCGCGCGCTTCCGGTTCAGCAATGGTGACACTTGGCCGGACTAAAATCGTTGCTGGCGTGAAGATCGAAGCTGGCGAACCATTCCCGGACACGCCAAACCAGGGTGTTCTGACAACAAACGTTGAATTATTGCCGATGGCATTTCCGACCTTTGAAGCAGGTCCTCCGAGCGAAGATTCTATTGAGATATCGCGTGTGGTTGACAGGGGAATCAGAGAGTCTAAGATGATCGACATGCAGAAGTTAGTGGTCGAACCAGCCAAGAAAGTATGGATAGTTTTCGTGGACATTGATGTAATTGATTATGATGGAAATCTTATCGACGCCTGCACAATCGGTGCAGTATCCGCGCTCTCCACTGCTATCATACCTGGAGAGACAATAGGGCTGAAGGATTCACCTCTTCCAATTACATGCAAACCCGTTTCAGTTACAATGGCAAAAATTGGTGAGGACATCGTTGTCGACCCGGACCTTGAAGAGGAACAGATTGCATCAGCGAGGCTCACAGTAACGATGGCAGAGGACGGTCACCTTAAGGCGATGCAGAAAGGAGAACCTGGTTACTTCACGATCGAAGAGATCCAGAAAGCTATAAAAACATCAAGTGATGTCGGTAAACTCATCAGAGAAAATTATCTGAAGTGATTCTATGGCAAGAAGAACTGTTAAGGTTGGGGCTGCGGGGAGATTTGGTCCACGCTATGGCGTTACAGTACGGAAAGAGTGGAATGAGATCTACAAGCAGAAGGTATCTTTTTACCAGTGCCCTTCGTGCAAACAGCACAAAGTGAAGAGGCTAGCAAGCGGAATCTGGGAATGCAGGCACTGTTCTTACAGATTTGCTGGTGGTTCCTACACTCCAGATCTTGGAAGGCCAGTAATTGAGCAGGTGAAGGAAAATGTATAAATGTATAAGATGTGGAAAACCGCTTGAGAAATCCATAGGTACTGCTGAAATAGAATGTGAATGCGGTTCCAGGGTATTCATCAAGCAGAGACCAGCTGTTGAAAAAGTAATAATCACAAAATGATTTTTTATGGATCTGCGAGAGGAACTTGAAAAAATAGGTTCCTCGAATATTTGTACACGCTGCATAGGAAGGGTATTTGCGAAAGCCGGTCATGGCCTTACCAATCTTGAAAGGGGCGAAAAGGTAATTTTCACTGCTTCTGCCCTTGGAATCAATTTAAACCCTGTCGACGAAAAGAGATGTTCACTGTGCCACGGTTTATTCACGCAACTGAATGAATTAGGGAAAATAGTAAAGGGCGACCTTGAAAAATATGAATTCTCATCATTTCTCGTTGGATCAGAAGCAAGTGCCTCAATTCTTGAAATGGAAAAGAAAATCGCTTCACCCTTCAACTCATATGAGAGCATAAAGAAGGAATTCAACAGGGAATTCGGAAAGGTGCTCTTTAACCTTCTGAGAAAGGATGTGGATCTTTCCAATCCTGATATCATAATAACCGTTAGTCTGGATTATTTAAGTTACAGGAAGTGGATAAAGAGTCTTTATATCAGGGGAAAGTACAGAAAGCTTGTCCGCGGTATACCCCAGACACGATGGGTTGATGATTCGATCCAGACATCGGTTGAGGAGATAATAGGAAAGCCGGCTGCTGAGGCAAGCGGAGCAACAAATTTTTATTTGCATGCGGCTGGCCGCGAGGACGTTGACGTCCTTATGCTTGGAAGTGGAAGGTCCTTCGTTTTAGAGCTTTCATCACCTGAGAAGAGATCGATCGACTTGAATGAAATAGCAAGAAAAGTGAACTCATCTAAAACAATAGAAATATCCGACCTGCTCTTTGTGCCCAGAAATGAGGTGGCAGAGGTCAAAGAATCACGTCACGACAAAACCTACATGGTATCTGTCACTGCAGGTGAAACAATCAACAGGGACCTCATGCAATCCGTCATATCGCAGATAACCGGCAAAGTTATTTATCAAAGAACTCCATTAAGGGTATCCCATCGAAGAGCAGATCTGATCAGGGAAAGAACAGTAAAGAACGCAAGCATAGTGAGGCTGGATGAGAATCAGGCCATCATAGAAATAACAGCCGAAGCCGGAACATACATAAAAGAGCTTGTTACCGGTGACGGAGGCAGGACCAATCCAAGTCTTTCTTCCCTTTACGGGTCTGACCTCAGGGTTGCTGCTCTCGATGTAACGGACATAAAAACGGAGGAATAAAAATGGCAAAAATGTCACATGGTCCAAGATCAGGTTCAAGGATGAAGATGACAAAATCAATCAAGGAGAGAGGTTTTCCTAAGGTTAATGACCTAGTAAAGGGATTTGAGATCGGTGATTATGTAGCGATTAATATCAATCCATCCGAGCACCGAGGTATGCCTTTCCATAATTTTCAGGGCAAAACTGCGGTTGTGAAGGGCAGACAGGGTGAAAGTTATCTTCTCGATTTAAAAGTTGGAACCGTCCGGAAAACTATAATTGCTTTACCTGTGCATCTCCGAAAGATTGAGATAGGAAAAGCCTAAATTATAGATAATTATATATCACGAGGTGTAAAATTTTGGCTGAATATAAATATTTGACAATAACAGAGGCATTTGAACTGCTCTCCGAAAATGAGCCTTCAACAGCTATAGAGAAGCAGGGGCTTGAATATACCGAAAAATTCCATTCAATGAAGCCGGCGGATGTTAAGAAGGCCTATAAGGATCTATCAGCCATAGAAGGCCTTAATGAGAAGGTCATAGTAAAGATAATAGATCTCGTACCCAGAAGCAGGGAAACGCTTATGGTCATACTGAATTCCTATTCTCTCAATTTAACTGACGAGACACTTTCAAAGATAATCGATATAATCAAAGGCATTGTGGAGTGAGCTCATGCCTGAAATGGAGGAGTTTGCCTTCGTACTAGATTATCTTGTCTCTGGAAGACCTGATGAGAAAGCTTACCATAAGAGCCCTCTCGTTATTTCAATTGGGTCAGAGGAATTCAAGCTTCTTGAACTTATACCGAAGAACAATGCAGTCATATCCGTAGGGGAGAAAGTATACATTGGAAAAAACCCGGAACTGCGCGTTAAGATATTATCTGTCAAGAGAAGGATATCTTATCGAGAACTGACAAATGCAGCTGAAAACGAGTTGCCATTTATACTCGAGAGCATAATCAACGAGAGAGAAAAGTTTTTTGTTGATTTTTTCAACAACGCACAGCCCATAAATGCCAGGATGCATTCGCTTGAACTTTTGCCCGGCCTGGGAAACAAGACCATGTGGAACATACTCGACGAGCGCAAGAAAAGGAAGTTTGAGTCATTCTCTGACCTGGTTGAAAGGGTAAAAACCATTCACAACCCGCAAAAGATGCTTGCTGCCAGGATCGTCGAGGAATTGAGTGACAGGGCGCAGAAGCATCGTCTGTTCGTCTCGCAATGACCGGCAAAATACAGTATACTAAGAGGTTTGGACAGGTATATCTCAAAAACGAGGAAATAGCTGAATTCGAGGTCGATCAGATTCCCGGAAGCTTTAGTAATTTACTTGAAATCGGTGCCGGAGAAGGCTTTCTTACAAGAATACTTTTACAGAGGAATTTTCACGTTGATGCGGTTGAACCGGATCATAGAAATGTTGAAATCCTGAACGCATTATTTTCAGAAAGAATTTCCAACGGACAGCTTCACATAATTAAAGAAGACTTCCTGAAATTATCGCCTGGAAGCTTCGATGCCATCATTGGGAACATACCATATTTTATCACTGCGCCAATAATATTTAAGGTTTTCAAATACGACTTCAAAGAGGCTGTATTGATGGTTCAGAAGGAATTTGCAGACAAGGCTGCTGCAGTTCCAGGCACAGAGGAGGCTGGCAGGCTCACGTATTCACTGAACCTTCGTTCCTCTGTAAAATATCTGCGTACTGTACCGAAATCCTTCTTTGATCCGGTTCCCGGGGTTGACTCTGCAATTATTAAAATAACACCAAAACCACTTCACAATACAATTCCGATAGAATTTGCTGATGTAGTTATCAGACGATTGTTTTCGTCAAGAAGAAAAAAGATCAAAACTATATATCCAGATGCTCCCGAAAAATATGGAGATAGAAGAGCAGAAACACTTTCCATGAATGAATTCATGGAACTGTGCACTTCACTCCATGAAATTACTGCGTTGTAGATTTTTTGAGTGGGGCATCATTGCCCTGAGCTACACCCTTCATCCCAAGTGCAGACATTGGTGAAAACGCGCCAGCCTGCATTGCATCTATTGGTATCATCATGAGTGTTCCTTTTCCTTCCAGGCCAATTTCATACAGTATGTTCATCCACCTTAGCTGGAAAGCAATAGGATTTGTTGAATACTGGTTGGAAGCCTCCACCATTTTTTGAGCAGCTTCGACCTCTGCCAGAGCGAGTGTAACCCTTGATCTTCTTTCTCTCTCTGCACTCGCCTGCCTTGACATCGCTTCCTGCATGCTCTGAGGAACCTGAACATCCCTTATCTCTACTGCAGACACCTTCACTCCCCAGTGCTCAGTCTTTTCGTCTATGATCTCTCTTGCTGCGCCGCCTATTTTCTCTCTTTCTGACAGCACCTCATCAAAAGTATATCTTCCAACTACCTCTCTTATGGTAGTCTGTGCAGCAAGATTCGTTCCTGTTATGTAGTTCTCAATGTTAAGAACAACCTTCTTTGGATCGACTATCTGGAAATACATAACTG
>JAJZOT010000106.1 GCA_021847855.1 Thermoplasmata archaeon
GATAATGAGGAAAGAAGATTTCAGGGACCCTGATAATTCACCCGTCGTAAAAGCACTCACAACAGCGGGGGGTAGGAAGGTTAAAAAACTGACAAGACTTATGATTCAGGCACTGCAGAAAGATCCGTTATGGGATGGAACGGAACCATTGAAGATTATGGGTCTGTGAATTCCAGCAGGGCAATGGTAAAATCATCGTTTTTTATCTTTTTATCGTTAATGAGTTTAGGTATTTTTGAATCGAGAGATAAGAAATCGTTGCGAAACAGATCCATAGAGTAAATTGGGTCCTCCATAATCCATTTTGCAGCTGCATCTGTTGCAAGCAGAACAGTTTCACCCGGACTTATAAAACCGGAAAACATCTTCGGTTCAGGTTCAGGAACCTTCAGGTTCTTCTTAACAGGTGAACCCTGTCCGCTCCAGATCAGATCCGGAGTGTTTCCAAACTCTACTGGTGTTTTCAGAGGAAAAGACTCTTTAATCTTGTCCCCGTCCAGGATAAACATGCAGCTGTCCCCAATTGAAAGCGATGCAAATTTTAATCTTCCAGCCGTTTTTTTAATCTGAAGCGCAAGAAATGTGGAATATGATCCGGAAATCGATTTATTTTTCAGAAACCACGGAAGTGCTTTCCAGTTGACTTTATCGTACCACTGATCCCTCGATGCCGAAACTATTCTGTTTACGACATCATCCTTCCCTCTGAACAGATCCACATTTGAACTGACAAATGTTTCTGTCAGTGATATGGCCCATATATCAGAGAATGTGGAACCACTGGCACCATCGGCAATTGCAAACCTTCCTTTTTTAAGATCGAAACTGAGGGAATCCTCGTATTCTTTAGCCGGATTCCCCAGTTTGCTGAGGTGAAAATCCTGTATTTTCACAGAACTCTCTAATGAAGATTCTCGGTTGGAGCTCTGGTTCCAATATCCAGCAGCTCAAGCAGTTCATCAAGGCCAGCGTTGAACACGTATCCCCTTGCCTCATTTTTGATCTCAAGACCTCTTTCGGCTGCCACATCCAGGAATGGTTCTGGTAAATTGCTGGACATCCTGAAAAGTTCCCTTGAGAATCTGTCCGTCTTCGGGAGTGAATCTTCATCTGAGGGGAAAACTACAGCATCTTCCTGCTTTGATTCGGAAAGGTGGCAGTTCCAAAAAAGGAGGTTGCCATCCGTTGTGGACATTGACTTCAGTTCTTCCGCCGCGGGAATCGGGTCACCGTCAGTTGCAGCTCCGTCTGATATGTTAATTACAACTGGAGGGTACGAATCGGAGTGTTCAAGAAGCCATTCCCTGCACCATTCCTTAGCCAGCTTCAAAGCCTTCACCATTGGGGTGTTGAAATTTGCAACAGGTTCAAACCAGACAGGAAATTCCATCTCAGTTTCAACCTCTTCACCTTCAGAATCTGTTATTTTTTTCGTGGTCTTTTCTATCCGTATTGGATTCTCTGCCATTTTCGATATGGGGACGATGGTTGAGTTTGGAAGTAATGATTCCGCGGTGTCCGATTTTGATCCATATCCTATTATACCTATCTCAAAATAATCTCTCACACCCTCTGTCTTGGTGCACCTGTAAATTATTTCATATATTTGCCTGTTTATTGCGTCCGTGGCCTCCTTGGCTTTTGACGTCTGCTGCCCAGCCAGTTTGTGGCTCATGGACCTCGACTGGTCAAGCAGGAACAAGAACAATCCAGGTTTTCTTCTGCTAATCTCTGCCGAATATGTCATACATTGTAATACACTTCCATTTATAGAATGTTTTGCATTTGTTCCAGAATCGTTGATTTTTCCCTGAATCAGCCGGTGTAACCAATCCATCAGTCCAGTAAACTCCGCTGGCAACTGGATTCAAGGTGTTGCTATTACCATGAAGTCAAATATATAACGGCTATTTTCAGCGATCTTCGTAAAGTTCTAAAAAAACATCGTCAACTTTTATAAACACAAGAGTTACTGTTTAATATGTTGATATCATCCCGTCAATGTGGAAGTCTACGGTTTAAAGAAGACTGAGTGGATGCAGGTTCTTTCTTCATGGTCTGGATGGGTAATGGACGGGTATGTTTCAATAACCTATGCTCTTGTTGCTGTTACAATTTCAAAGATACTGTTTCCGCCAATCTATCTCGCACTCCTTGCTACAGTAATGGGTTTTATTGTCAGTGCAGTTGCGAGACTGGTTGGGTCTGTTGTTCTCGGAAATTTCTTCGGGGATAAAATCGGGAGGAAGACGATGCTTACTATCACCGTTCTGTTCTTCTCAATATTCAGTGCTTCAATAGCACTGATACCATCATTCAGTCAGATTGGACTTCTTGCACCTGCCATATTATACGTGGCTCTTTTCATGGTAGGTTTCTTTGCCGGCGCAGAATATGGCGGCGGAACAGCGCTTGCAACTGAATCTGTTCCACCTGAGCGAAGAGGTTTTGTTGGCGCTTTCGTTCAGAGTGGCTTTGGAGTCGGGTATTTTATAGTTTCACTGGTCTTTTTTGCTCTGGATTCATTCTACGGGCAGGCGGGCTTTCAGGCTTTCGGCTGGAGGGTGTTGTTTGCAACATCCATAATCCCTGGCATATTGGCCCTGGTCCTCAGACTTTTCACCAGAGAATCCAGGATTTTCACTGAAATGAAAAATGAACACAAAGTTGAAAAAATACCAGTGCGCAACATGGTACGGGAGGTCCCCATGGCCCTGGCTTTTGTCATCATGATAACTGCAGGGCTGTTGTTCATAAACGGTGCCACCCTGTCGTTTTATCCTATAGTTATGGAGAAATTTGAAAAAATACCATATTCAACAGTCGGTCTTGCAATAGCGCTCATTAATCTCATATCCCTGTTTGGTGTATGGATAGGGGGTATGCTGTCAAACAGGCTGGGTGGAAGGAGGATCTCCATGGCCATATACTCGCTTGCCTTCCTCTTGACTGCATATCCACTGATATATTTAGGGTTGAGCCATACACTCTTTGCTGTTGTTGCTGCATTTTCAGTACAGGCATTCATAGAGGCAATGATATTTGCAACTCTACCTGCATTCCTGGCCGAGAAATTCAGTAAACGTTACAGATCAACTGCAGTAGGCTTTGCATATAATGCGGGTGGGATAGCAGCGAGTTTTTCAACAACCATAATTCTCCTGTTTGTGGCACTTCATTTCAGCTTGCTCAACATCTGGAGTTTCATCATAGTCGCCGCATCACTGCTGATGATCACGGGAATTGTTTTTTCAAGTGAAACATGGTCATCCAGGTATTCAAAAAAGAGCGATGACAGGATAACTCAGTAAGAAATTACCAAACTTTTTGCTGATTTATCAAACAATTTATTTCGATCTTCTTAACATATGATTCACAATGATTGTACAAGAACTGACTTTACTGGAGATTTTCTATTTTTAGTTGATTTCATTCCATTACAAGCGATTGCCGAAGGCACCATACATTGAGTTTAAAAGAGATTCAACCTCACTTGATTACTTCTCGTCTGTTGCATGATTTCCTTCACTGATGATCAATAATATACCTATGATGGACATGGAACTGAAGGAGAACGATCTCATAAGCTTCATGAACCCAACATGTTCACAATGTTCTTCTAAAAGGGTGTCAGGAAACGGAACCTGCACGAGAACACTGGGGAATAGGATCGTATTCAGAGTGCAGAAATACGTCTGTGCTGTCTGTAGATACCTCTCTTTTGCAAGGTCCCAAATCGAGATTGTTTCGGGGATAGATCGACATTGTTCGAAGCAAAATAGACTACAGATAGTCTATATTTTCAGTAAAAACGCTAAACTATTGATAATAGATCACTCTTCTATTATCCAAGTCCAAAATAAATAATACTGACTTCATAATCATGTTCATAATATGAATACTTATTTGATGTGGCCCGAGTTAAGAAACGAAGATCTGCTTTTTGTACATAATGACAGGATATGGAGGCACAATCTCAAAAGTGGAGAAACATTCTCCATTCTGGGAGATGCGGGTGCAATATCAAACCCAAAAATTTCACCAGATGGAAAAAAAATTGCATTCAGAGCTTTAAGCAGCAAGGATTCCACTGCTGAAATCTATACGGTGGATTTCAATGGAGATAATCTGAAGAGAGTCACCTATATGGGGAGCATGACTACAAACATGGTATGCTGGAACCCTGAAGGTAACATAATAGTTTCTTCGGATTACAACACACCCATGGGGAGATGGATTGAGCTTTTCGAGGTACCACCTGATGGTGGAGAACCGATAAACCTCGGTTTGGGACCTGCTAACCATCTGGCATATTCAAAGCACGCAACACTTCTTGGAAGAAATACAAATGATGTACCTTTCTGGAAACGATACGGAGGAGGCACCAGCGGGAGCCTCTGGCTGGATTCTGATAACAGTGGGAACTTCAGGTTGTTGTTGAAAAACTATGGAAGGATAACATGCCCCATGATTCACGGTGAAAAGATACTGTTTGTTTCGGATAAGGATGGAATTGCAAACGTATATCTAATGGACTACAAAGGCAAAGATATAGAAAAGATCTCAAACTCCACAGATTTTTATGTGAGAAATGCAAGTATTGATGGCGACAGGATAGTATACCAGGCAGGAGGAAGTATCTTTATACTTGATCTGGGAACGGGCAAAACAGAGCAGGTAAAAATAAATCTCAGTTCGCCTGGACCTCATGATCACAGGAAATTCATAAATCCTGAAGATCATCTCACATCCATAACTTTAAACAACGATTCTTCTCTCTTAGCAGCTATATCAAGGGGACATGGGTTTGTTATGGACCCTCTGGGTGGCCCAGTGTTTGAAATAAATAAAAAAGCAGATCAGAGAATCAGAAATGCTGACTTTGTTGACGATGAAAACGTGGTGTTGTCCACCACAGATGGACTAAATGAATACGTTGTAAATTATAACGTAAGGTCAGGTTTTATGGATGAATTCAGATTTGAAAATGGGATTATACATAATATCAGTCTTTCTCCAGATAAAAACAAACTTATTCTGGTAAATAACAGATTTGAACTGCACAGTTTTGATATGAAAGAAAAGAAGTTAGTCCTCGTGGATTCCTGCGAAAAAGGATTCATAGAGGATGTTGTCTGGTCGCCTGACAGCAGATGGATTGCATACACCTATCAGAATTCTCCAGATACAAGAAATATCAGGATTTCATCCTCCGACGGAAAAACGAAGATCGACGTCACATCCTACGGTGGACTTGATTACTGCCCAGTATTTGACCCAAATGGCGGTTATCTTTACTACATCTCAAGACGTAGCCTTGACCCGGTGTACGATAAAATACTGTTTGATCTGGGATATCCAACAGCCGCGAAAGTAAATGTTGTTTCATTGCGAAAGAACATGAATTCTCCCGCAAATATGGTACCGGAATCTTATTCGGGCAAAGTTGATGAAAAGTCAAAACTGAATATAGATGTAGAAGGTATTGGGAACCGCATAGAAACAATGCCTATGGAAATGGCAGATTATGAAAAAATATCAAGTGATGGTTCAAGTGTATTCTATCTTGAATTCCCACCTGAAGGTGCAATGAAATACTATCTTTACAGTGGAGCCAAAAGATCATCGGGCACGTTGAAGGCATATGATATCAAGACTGGAAAAATAAGGGTTGTTGCGTCTGGAATCAGTGATTTCAGGCTTTCACGGGATACGAAGAAGATTCTCATAGAGAGTGCAGGGAAGTACAAAATTATAGCAGCTACGACAACTTCAATGGGTCTTCCAACCCTGCCAGGAATGCCTGGATCCACTGAAGATATAAACATAGATATCCAGAGAATACGCTTTCAGGTGGACCTCAAATCAGAATGGGATGAAATGTTCAGGGAAGCATGGAAGCTAATGAACGAAAACTACTGGAATCCAAGAAAGGTAATGGAAGAATGGAAAAAAGTATATGATTTGTATCACCCCCTGCTTGAAGGTATTTCCACAAGATCCGAACTTTCCGATCTCATAAAGGAGGCAAACGGTGAGCTTGGGACTTCTCATGCATACGAAATGGGAGGAGACATTTCAGACAAGAGGATCTCAAAGGTCGGAAAATTGGGAATTCAGGTCCGTAATGGCACCAAAGGATTTGATCTCTTGAAGCTGTACAGGGGTGATCAGTCAAATCCGGAGGAGAGAAATCCACTCCTGTTCTTTGGAATCGATCTCAATGGAGCGAGAATAACAAAATTTGACAACATACCAACAAACGACAAAGAACCTCTCGGGGAACACCTTCTCGG
>JAJZOT010000107.1 GCA_021847855.1 Thermoplasmata archaeon
ACGCCCGTGGAGATCGGATCAATACCTGAAAGGGCAAATCCGGTCGTTGAAACGGGAAGCCCACGTTCTTCAGACGTGGGAGGATGTCACGAATGCATCAGAAAGTCCAAGCAACCTTCCAGTGACGGCGATTGTTCCTGATATAACTGCAACCAGCAACCCTTCGACATGATTTACCTTGGGCACAAGGAGGCCGAGAAACAGTGCCGGCAAAGCAAGTGCAAACGCTCTTATCAGGTCAGATGGGACAATCTTCAGGAGAAACGTGCCGAGCAGTGTCCCAACCACCCATAAAATGTAGGCGTATACAAATATTGACTGCATCCCTCTTTTCCCCAAACCAGGATGAGACACTGATATGGCGTAGGTCTCGTCAGTGAGCAGAGGACTGAGGGAAATAATGTCGGTGAACTCCAGTTCAGGTCTCTGATTCTGTATATGAGGTCCGTAAAATGTATGCCTGAGATTCAGTAAAAAAGCAGTTAAAACAAGGGAAAATGGGTCTATTCCTATGGTCCAGTAACCAAGAAAAGCAGACTGAACAGCACCAGAATAAACAAATATTGAAAGAGCTGCTGTGAAATAGTACGGAACACCCAGAGATTCAGCAAGGGCACCAAATGCTATTCCTGCAGAAAGATATCCCATTGTAACGGCTGCATAACTGTCGTGCATGGAAACGATATTCAAACCGGAAAACTTCCCTTCACTCATTCAATCCATAACCTGGAAAAAAGGTTCATCAATTATTTATGGGGTAGCATTATTTCCTTATAAGTGTAAGCAGAGAATATCCCTTCATTACATCTGACTCCACTGAATCAGAAATTCTGAAAAGTTCCTCAATCTGATTCCTTCTCTTTTCAACAAATATATCTCCATAAAGAAATATTCCGTCGTTCTCAAGTACTCTGTGTATTTCACTGATTCCACTTTGAAAGTCATTGCCGAGGTTATGATAGACAAGACTTGATGCCGCAATTCCAAAATAACAGTCATCATAAGGTATCTTTCTCAGATCCGATCTTACAACTGTCACATTCTCACTCATGCCAAGGTGTCGAAAATTTTGAAAGGTTCGCTCCATGGAGTTGTCCTGAAGGCTTGAATCCGTAAAAATGTCGATAGCGTATATATGTGCATCCCGGAATTCACTGTAAATCAGGTAAGATATGAAACCAAGACCACAGCCTGCATCCAGGGCCCTGATTGATATTCCATCAGGCAGTTTACCTCTTATATTCTCAATGGCTTTGCTGAACATGGAAGAGATTTCTCTCCTCATTTTTTCAGATTCTTCCCTGCTGGAATGATGATAAACGCCGAAGTCCACCGTTACCTTCATTCCTGTTTATATAAATTGAAAACTTAACTGTTTTCATGATTATTTCTTCAGAAATGATATCTCCGCGCCTCCGTAGATAAGACTAGGGATTATTTACTAATAAACTAACTATTTATACAGAAGATGTATTTTGTAGATGATTGTTATGGAAGAACTGAAAAGGGACCTTCTGAATCCATTCCCGTGGTATAAGGTAATGAGGTCATCAAAACCAGTATTCAGGGATACTGATTCCGGACTCTGGAATGTTTTCAGGTATTACGATGTAAAACGAGTTCTGGGAAATTTCAATGAATTCTCTTCACAGTTTGGAAAGGCTTTCAACCCGGCAGGGGGACCTATTTCGGAAAGTATAATCAACCTTGATCCACCAAGACACACAAAACTCAGGAACATAGTGTCCAGAGCATTCACACCTAGGGCGGTGGAAAAAATGGAACCTGTCATAAGGGACATATGTGAGAACCTTCTCTCAAAACACCAAGGTGGCAGATTTGACATTGTTAAGGAGTTCACGTCACCTTTACCTGTAACTGTTATTGCAACCATGCTCGGGATACCCATAAGTGATATGGACAAGTTCAAGAAATGGTCAGATAATGTAGTTGGTGGATCACAAAGAGATTTCGCTGAGTTTCCATCTATGATGAAAGAGATGGTTGAATATTTCAGGAGAATGATCGCCCAGCGCAAAAGTGATCCAAAAGATGACCTGATAACGGCAATAATCAACGCGGAGGTGGATGGTGAAAATCTCACCGAACTGGAGAGCCTGGGTTTCTTCATACTGCTCCTTGTGGCTGGAAATGAGACTACTACAAATCTGATCTCCAACAGCCTGCTGTGCATTGATGAAAATCATGAAACATTCAATGAGTTAAAATCATCACCTGAACTGATACCTCAGGCAATCGAGGAAGTTTTGAGATTTAGAAGCCCTGTTCAGTCAATTTACAGGGTAGCAAAGAAAGATACCTTGATAAATGGGACAATGGTCCCGGCAGGGAGCATTATTGTTCCATGGATTGGTTCTGCCAACAGGGATGAATCCATATTTTCCAATGCAGATCAGTTCGACATACACCGCAAAGAAAACAGGCACATCGCTTTTGGAGAGGGAATACACTACTGCCTCGGTGCCCCACTTGCAAGGCTTGAAAGCAAAGTTGCACTGGAAATGCTGTTAAAGGAATATGATTCCATAGAGGTTGATAGGAGTATTCCCATGATTCCACAGAATAGCACAATAGTCTATGGGTTGAGGGAACTCACAGTGAAAGTTTCCTGAATTTTTTACAACAGGGAATCGGGTTCAGTCCTTCAAACCGGAGCTATCCCGTATCTCCTTAAGTGCTTCCCTGTCCCTGCAGTAGAGATAGGGTGCAAGATCCAGGCTAACGGGGGTTTTTCCAAGTTTGTGACTGTAAACATTCCTGAGGTTCATGTCGACTTCCGCGCAGTATTCCTTCCATGTGACACCTTCATGTTCCACATATTTCTTTTCAATCCCGGTTGCAATCTCATGAGCATAAGGGTACTCATAAGCATCATCTGAAAGCCATTTTTCCGGCAATTCATGATGCAGTCCTATGCTTTTTCTTGAATCTATGACCTTACTGCCAAACTTAAGCAAAATCGGAAAATGTTCGTCTAGGTAGATTGTTTTTCCATCCAGTGAATAACCCCCAGTATACTTTATGTCAAAATCAGTACTCACTCTCACGTCCTCGGCTTCCCTGTGTTCTATTACTAATCCAATATTATTTCCATTATGGTAGGCTCTTCGTTCCTGAACGCTTATAATATCACCTTTTTCCAGATTGGTATCAGATTCAACTTTCACATAGGCGGGTTCAAGAAAGCTTATGGCAGTCAGGATAAATTTTCCACCCTTACCTTTATTCTCCCTTATATGCTCCAGCACTTCAAACTCCTTCATGATCACATAACGATTACCACCATATAAGCGTGAGTTGATGGTTAATGGGTTACATGGGAAAATAACAGATCATCCCACCGGACCAGAAAACCTTAAGGGATTGTAAAAATATCTAAATGATATTATGAGAAATGATTTTGGAAAGTTATTCCTGAGCAGGGGAGTTAATTATTACACAGAAGATGTGCCACTTTCATACGTTATTGATTTTCTCGGTTTTACCGGAGATAAGGATATGAAAGAACTTGGAAGTTTTGTCTCCGAACATCTTATTGAATCAGCTGACTTTATAGATCACTGGGCAAAACCAAGGCTGTACACATGGGGCATAGAGGGGAAGAGAATCGATTATGTCAGAATTTCTCCAGATCATGAGTACATGATATCAAAGCTTCAGAAGCTTGGATCTGTGAGAAAAAGTGCGTCAGGAGAACATCCGTGGATGTATCACTTCATCTCCGGTTACCTTATTTCAGATTCTGGTATATTCTGCACACTTACGCTTACTGCACAGACAGCTTATGCCATTGGTAAATATGGTGATCGTTCCATCAGGGAAAAATACTTTTCAAAGTACATTTCCCACGACAACCCATGGCTTGGAGCAACTTTTTACAGTGAGACACAGGGTGGAAGTGATCTTGGCGCAAATAATACAACCGCCGAAGAGAAAGAGACAGGGTGGATCATCAATGGGGCAGACAAATATTTTGCCAGTGACGCGGGATTAGCGGATGGAGCAATTGTAACCGCAAAGTTCAGACCCGGTTACGGAGTGAAAAACATAGCCCTGTTTTTTGTACCGGCATTTAAGGATGATGGATCAATGAACTATTCCATCAGGAGGCTTAAAGAAAAACTTGGAACCATCGCAGTCCCCACAGGGGAGGTCGAGTTCCATGATTCAACTGGCTATCTTCTGGGAGATTCCAGAAAGGGGATATATTATGGAATGGAGGTCCTTACAATATCCCGCCTGGATGATGCAATAGCCGCCGTGGGAATTGCCAGGAAATCATTATGGGAGGCCTACATTTATGCGAATAGAAGATCAACATTCGGTAAGAAAATAATTGATCACCCTCTTCTTCTGAGGGACTTCCTGGAAATGGAATCAGAACTCGAGGCGTCACTTTATCTGTCCCTTTACGCCGCATCCAGATTCTCAACTTCGTGTTCAGATGTTCCACCCTACACTGATGATTACCATTATGCGAGACTCCTTTCCCACATCTCCAAAAACATGGCCTCATCAACATCTTCAGAAATCACAAGGTATTCAATGGAGATATTCGGTGGAAATGGGTTCCTTGAAGAATTTCCTGTGGCAAAGTTTCACAGGGATGCACTTGTCACATCGATCTGGGAAGGAACCAGCAATATCCAGGCTCTTGACATGATTGAGGTTATGAAGAGAAAGAATGCACATTCATTGCTGTTTGATGATCTTAGCCAGATGATCGGCAAAATGAATAATAAAACAGTTCAGGATAGTCTGGGCAGTTTACTTGAAAAAACAAGAAAGAATATCGGAGAAATCATTGGTTCTGAAAACGTGGAGGTTCAGGCAAAGGAGATTCTAAAGATCCTGGGAACTCTGATCTCTGCAGTCCTCATGTATGCCGTTACTTTTTCAGCTTCTTCGGGAAACGACACTTCCAGGTTCAATCTCCCTGATCTGTATCTGTACAGGCATTTTTCAATTGAGATAAGACCATCTTTGGAACTGATCACAGATAAAAAGCCACTTGTGTGGATGAATGCTGGGAAGATAAAGACTGATGATTAATTGGTAAAATCATATTATTTTCGGTGATATGAAAATAAATTTATCTGATTCAATTTTATTCCGCATTTGGCAGTCACATAAAATTTAACAACCTGATTGAAATGTATTAACATGTCATTTCTTGATTATTTCATAACTCCTGAAGGGCTGGAAGAACTTGGCCCAGAAACAGTGGAGAAAAGGTCTTCGGAGGACGGGACAGTAATTGTGGACGTCAGAACAGACAATGAATACAGTAAGGGACATATCAGTAATTCAAAGCATATTCCCATGGGGAGTGTAAAAGATCATTTGAAACAACTTCCCAGTGATCAAAAATATATCCTCATTTGTGCAACAGGTCACAGAAGCAGGGCAGCCGGTGCAATATTCTTGAAGAATGGTTATAAGAATGTAGCACATCTGAAAGGAGGAATGGGTTCATGGAAGAAGTCGGGAAGGAAGATAGAGATATAATATTTTCAGGGTCAGATCAAAATACTTCTTTTCATGAACATGCGGCTTAAAGCAGTTCTTCTCATCCAGCATGATTCCCCAACCAACATCTTGCAATTGTCTTTAACCAAATTTTTCCTGCCTAAGGCACTGCACTGTGTGGAGTTTGTTCCACCATGAGATCTGGCTTCAAGATTGAATAATCGCTAAAGGTGGTGATTCCACCACGTCTCTGTACGAGGTATCGTTTGGAAATACGGCGAAGAGGTCTGTATTATTGAACCGATATTCCCACTGCATGGAAAGTATAAGTTTGAAAGCATCTGCATTGACAGGATGGAATTTTACAGGTTTCTTTCCCGAACTTCAGTAGACTGTAACACCTGAATCCACTGACTTTTGGCTCTTCTTTAATCTTCTTGAAATTGTTATTTACTTTGGTCAACCGGTACCTTGTATTTCATGGCTCAGAGCATTAAATCGCAATATTATGCAGTCTTCAACCTAATACAATCTCAAATTAACAAAAGTTATATAGTGTTAGATAATATCACGCACTATGAACGGAGACAAAAGTGATTTATTTTATGAGGGATGCTACGTCAGGGTTACTGGAAAAGGTGCGGGAAGACATCCTGCAAAATACAATGGATCTTGTCCGGTTATTCAGGGAGAGAGAATCGCTTTCCAGGATAATTGCCGATATTAAGACAAGGGAAAATGTAGAAATCAGGGACAGACGCAGAGAGGAGGCTGTTCTTAATTCGCTTGGAGATCTTAACCCAA
>JAJZOT010000108.1 GCA_021847855.1 Thermoplasmata archaeon
AACCGGGAACCTATTCAAAGACTGAATTCAGATCGGGTATGCGGGCGTTGTGGTCGAACTCTGCCAGTGTTTTGCCTATTGCATTAAGCGCCTTGAAGATGTCTTCCCTGCTGACCCAGCCCATATGTCCAATCCTGAAATATCTTCCTTTCAGTTCTGGATGCACACCAGCTGCAAATTCCACACCATGCTTCAGTGCGGTTTTAACAAACTGGTCTGAGTCTATATCCTCAAGCAAAACTCCTGTGACGCTGTTGCTCTCATAACCATCCTGTGCCACAATTGCAAGCCCCATGGACTTTATCCCCTTCCTGAGGGCTTTAGCAAGTTCAGCGTGTCTTTCAGATCTCTTTTCCATGGTTTCTTCAATAATTCTTGAGAAGGCGTTCCTGAGTGAAAAAACAACACTTATGGGTGGAGTGGCAAAATAACCACCTCTGCCTTCAAATGAACTTTCCATTACGGGTTTCCAGTTCTCGAGGTTTGTCACATAACCAGCGATGTTACCTTCTGTATATTTCTGGAACATATCCTTCTTAACCACGAGCAGCCCGGCTCCAGGAGGGGCACCTATGGCCTTCTGTGAGGCCGTTATAAATATGTCAACTTTCCATGTGGAAGTCCTTACCATCTCACCAGCCACGCTGGCTACTCCGTCAACAACAACAATATCGCAGTGGTCCCTGAAAATACCTGCATATTTCTCAATTGGGAACCTTACTCCCGTGCTTGTTTCCACATGAGTTGAAATGATCATTTTGTAATGCCTGTTGCTGAGAGCGTTCATTATCTCATCTTGCGAAACACAGAAACCAGCCCTTGCTTTTAATAAGGTCAGATCGACATCGTATCTGCTGAAGATTCCTTCCCAGCGGTTTCCAAAGACACCATTGCTTATCACAAGAATCCTGTCATTTTTCTGCAGAAAGGTCGTGACAGATTCCATGGCAGTTGTTCCACTTCCGGGGATAATGAATGGAATATAGTCTTCGTTGGCACCCATTACATAAATGAGACCTTTAAGCGCATCACTCATTGCTGACCTGAATTTTTCAGAGGCAAAACCCTGATCCGGAGAGACACCGGCCAGCTGAACTTCATAATCACCTATGGAGGGGCCAACATGCATTAATGTAGTTTTAACCATGAATGAACATATATCTCACATATTTACGGTATGCGGAATCTCGAATGACAAGTATATATACGGGGCTTATGATATGGTTTGAATGGTTCAGGTCAAGCTCAAGGGCAGGATAGAGAGCCTTTATAAAGTTAGAACTGTTTTTGCCTTTGCCCTCGTAATAACATTCCTGACCAGTAACCAGTACATAAAATTCTATAGGCTTCCAGATGTTTCTGCAAGGTTTGTTTTGTTCTTTTCACAGACTTCGCTTCTGGGTGTATATGCAAGCCTGATTGGTCTTCTACTTGCAGCATATGCAGTACTCATAACCATGATTCCCAACTTCTCTTCCGACAGTCTGAAACAGCCAATATTCGGGCAGGTGAACAGGCTCTTCCTTTACACCATACTGAATGGGATAATACTCATGATAATCGATTTCACAAATGGAATAATCCCGGATAACAGCATTCCCCTATTCCTGGACATTGAAATTTTCTTCTTCATATCTCTACTCGCCGGGCTTATTTTCTGCGTGCTGGCTCTTTCAGACCTCTTCGGAATCGTCAGACGCAGGGGAGAACGATAAATACCTGATTTAGCAATAGTGATCCGAGATTATTTTCCTGACAGAGTGATGAATTCCATGGGAAATTCCTGATGGAGATCCTGCAACGACCGAACAATAGATCGAATCAACCCCTGCTTAACCTTGCGTGTATGCCGGCATTATCTTCTCTACCATGTAGATTCAGGGAAGGTGACCGGGAAGTTGCTCTCGATGAAACCGAATCAATATATGGAAAGAATATCCCGCCATTGCAGGTGAAACCATAAGAGTTAACCGAGAGAGTGTGTGGCTGGAATTCACTGTACAGTCCTTGGATCAAAACCGGAGTACTTTTCCACAAGATATTGGAAATCACCCCTACTGCAGACAGGACACTGAGGATTTCTGGCAGATCTGATTTTTTCCAGATTCATGTTCCATGCATCAATAAAATGAATATCACCTGGGACATTATCTCCTTTGAGAATTCTCACCCCAAGGGCATATGCCAGGGATGCAACCGTTGAAGGAACAGAGTTCAGCACACCTATCTGCGAGCAGGTCTGTTGAGGTCCTGCAGTTTCTGGCATGAAACACTCATAACATGACGTCTTACCTGGAATAATCGCCTTGAATTCACCGTATGTTTCAATGGCAGAGGAAAATACCCATGGTGTTTCTGTTTTTACGCATATGTCGTTTATTATCCGCCTGGTTGTGATGTTATCCGTCCCATCGTAAATGAGATCAAAATCATTTACTCTTGACAGTGCAAAATCTGAATCAAAGACAGCATCATATGGCGTTACGTCCACTTGAGGGTTTACCTCCTTAAGGTATTTCACTGCAGCTATAACTTTTTTCTCCCCTACATCATGGATTGAATACTGTTGTCTCTGTATGTTTGACAGGCTCACGATATCTGGATCAACAAGTGCCAGAGTGGATATACCAGCACCTGCAAAAAGTCTTGCAGCGGCGCTTCCTGTTCCGCCCATACCGACTATCATAACCTTACTGTCTGAAATTCTTTGCAGATCAGCCTGTGAGAATCGGCTCAACACGAGGTGCCTCGCATGATATAAGAAGTCCATAAGGTGTAATTTCAATTAACTTATAGGCTTAACTCATTACCTTCAGCATTTTTATTTCGGAAGGAAAACATCATCATGTATTTCATAAGACCCGTATTTTTCCTTCAGTACTTTCAGGGCACCGTTTTGATAAGCTTTCTTCATTGTATCAATGAATTCCTGTTTCTGTTCCCTGGTAACCACCACGTAGTAAGTTTCCCTATAAACAGGTTTGAATCCCAGGTTGTACTTTGATGCCGTATGACGATTTCCTAAGCCAATTGAGATATCGCCGGATCTTACGGCCAGTGCTATGCTCCTGAGATCCCCATAGTCAACCGTTGAAAAACCAGGAGGACGGGCGGCAGAAGGAATGGATTCAATACACTTTTCAATGGATTCCTGTGGATATATACCATTACCGGGAATTCCCACCACAATCTCATTCTTATGGTCAAAATCATCTGATATTATAGGATCCCCGTTTCTGAAAACTAACCCTGTTTCTGAGGAGAATATCTTGAAAAATGAGTATTTATCCTTATTCTTAAAGGGAGGCTTTCTTCCGGCTTTTGCCATGATTCCCATGAGCGGTGCATAACCCTCCTCGAGGCATCTCATGCCATCTTCTATGGATGTCCTGTACATAGACACCGGATTGCCAGATATGCTGAAGATCGTGTCCATAAGTGGGTCGGTAAGACCCACAAACACGGCCCATAAAAAGTCCTGTTCCCCTTCAATTGTAGTTATTGTTACTGTGTCACCGGGAAAGAGACGATCACTCTTCGCAACTACTTCTCCGATTGCATCACTCCTGAGAAGTCTGGAAATTGATCCGGATTCCCCATCTATGGGGAAAGCGTATATGCTATCGTAAATATACAGCACGACCGGTATAAAATTAGTGCCGCCTTTCCTGGCACTGATTCCCATTGCAAGCTGCACGTCAGTTTCCGTCAATATTGGCTGAACATGCGCCATTCCAAGAAGTTTATACAGGAATATCTGTGTGAAAGCGATGTAAGAGGATAGTGGGAATCCGGGAAGTCCAATGAGGATCTTTTTTCCATTGAGGGCAAAGAAGGTGGGCTTTCCGGGCTTCATGTCTATTCCATGAAAGATCACGCCCGGATTGTAGGAGGCTGCAATTCTTCCAATATAATCCTTTTCCCCAGCCGAGGATCCGCCTGTCGTTATGACAACATCATTCTCACTGAATGCTTTTTCCAGGATGTTCCTGGTGTCCTCTTCACTGTCAGGAACTATCCCGTAAAAAACTGTATTGAAAAAATGATACTTTCCCAGGATTGTCCTGAGTACTGCGGCATTCCCTTCGTACGTCTGACCTGGTTGCAGTTCATTCCCCGGCATTATCAGCTCATTTCCCGAAGAAATAATACCGATCCTGACTTTGCGGAATACTGTAATCTTTTCGATTCCAAGTACTGCAAGTGCGCCCATTTCCTTCTCCGTAATTTTTGAGTACTGCCTGATAATGAGGTCATCCTTAAGAACATCAGATCCGGCCAGGGCTATATTGCTGAACTTCGGAGGTTTCCCCTTAAAAATAACCTTATTGCCCTTTACAGTCACGTCTTCAATCTTGAATACCGCATCGTAACCTTTTGGGACTATTGATCCTGTGGAAATCCTTACACATGTATTTTCACCAAATTCGGCAGGAGTGGTAATGCCAATCTCCACAGTTCCGCCTATATCCAGTGTCGTGGTGCTCTGCCCGCCATGAGTTTTAAATTCCGCTGTCCTCACTGCAAAACCATCAACTTCAGACCGGTTGAAAGGAGGGTTGTCCATTGGAGAATAGACATCTTCGGCACATACCCTTTCAAATGCATCTACTGTAGCAACAACCTCCTTATCCTCGATGACTTTCATGTATTTTGAGATCTTTTCACCGGCTTCTTTGACGCTTATGAGTTTACTGGATGAATACAACAATTACCACCTTCCTACGTGCGTTTCCACAGAATCTCCCCTGCTGAATGTGAAAACACCTTCCTCTAAAAGAATATATGCATTGCTCTTCAGGAGAATAGATATCATTCCCGAAATCTTTCCTTTAAAGGGTTTTACAAGACAACCAGTTTCAGTGTGTTCTACTCTGGCGGGAACAATCGAAGTGTATTTCCCACTACTCTGGAGATCTGATTCAAGCGTGCCCCATTCTATTCTGTCCGGGTTATGGCCTGTCATGATCTTTACCATCATGTCCATAAAAGGTGTAACCGAAAGCAGAGCAGCCACAGGAAGACCGGACACGGAGAACACAGGGATTCCGTCAAGGTTGTAAAGAGAGATAGTTTTTCCTGGCTTTATCTGCACACCATGGAATACTTCATTGGAGATTCCGGTTAAAGATGCATGCACCAGATCGAGATCACTGCTCCCACTGCCCCCCGTAATGAGTATAATGTGGGATTTTGCCTTGCATCCAAGAATCTTTGACCTGATCTCTTTCACATCGTCCCGGCATATGCCCTCATAAGATCCATCCATGAAGCCCGTGTTGAGCCAGTTAACGAGAAGGGGCTGGGTTGAATTTGGGTTAGGTCCATGGACGTTAAAATCAGAGAGTTCGTTTCCGGTAGAAATGACTGAAGCCCGTATTCTTTCCATAACAACAATCGAACCGGTCATGCACTGGGAAAGTGCTGATATGTGGGCGGGTTGGATAATTTCTCCCTTTTTCAGAAACATGTCCCCTGCATTGAAGTCCTCTCCCACGTCGATCACATTTTCCCCTTTTTTAAAGACCCGGTCTATAAGTATTCTACGGTCACCCCTTGAAACATCCTCATATTTTACCACACAGTCAGCGTTTTCTGGCATCTCGCCTCCCGTGAATATCTCAACACATTCCTCATGGGAACTCAGTACAACCGAGGAACTACCGGCTGTTATCCTTCCCGTGATTCTCAATTCCAATGGCAGTACAGTACTTGTGTGAAAAATTTCAGAATTTATGGCATATCCATCCATAGCACTCTTTCTGAAGGATGGGTAATCTACTTTAGAAAACACATTTTCCCCTGAGATCATTCCACACGATTTTTCTATGGGAATCTCTTCATATCTTAATTTGTTCCATGCAGTTTTTATCAAGGACTTCATGGCGGTTTCAAAAGAAACATTGGTTCTATTTTCGGAGGATTCAGTCGACTTGTTACCTGAGTTGAAAAAATCATAGAGTTTCCGGAGTTTTGCAAGATCCTGCGGATAATCCAGATCCTCAAGCATTCTCCCGTCATCCAGTTCAACAAGCTCAATATCATCTTTGTGGGTTTCAAAGAGCTTCCTTCCTCCCATATCTCCAGTCAGTTCCATAAAATCGCTGAAATATTTTCTTGAGAAAATTGCCGGATTGCGGATCTCATCATCACACAATGTCGCTGCAATCCCCTTCCCGGACGATTCAAATTTAACCATGACTCTTTCGAGATGGGAAACTGAAACAAGGGGCTGGTCACCTGGAAGCATCATGATTCCATCAATATTACCAGGAAGGGCTTTTATACCTA
>JAJZOT010000109.1 GCA_021847855.1 Thermoplasmata archaeon
GCATCACCGATAAGGAGCGGGACAAACATCCTGGATACCATTGAAATAAATCCGGCAGATATAACGATCCAGAGGTATTTCTTTCTTTTATCAAGAAATGCAAGGCTGAAAAGGAGCGGGCCCATTACACCGATAATTCTTTCGAGTCTGAGTTTTACTCTATCCTTCATGGTATACTCCTGATTAAGCGTATCATGTGCCGGACATGGGAACATTTCAATCCAATTAATGTTAACTCTCCGGACAGATCAGGAACCGGATAAAGTCAACTTACAATGGAGACATATACATTTTCAATATCATTCTGGGGAACAACCCAGTTTATCTTGAGACCAAGATTCTGCAGATGTTCTATTATTTCCGAATTGGTCGCGTTCAAATTTTTCCTCAGGATAATCATCTTTCCGTCGATTCTGTAATCAACTGCAAGCCTGTCCGGAATCTCCAGGTGATCTGGCAGTGCAGACACCTCAATCCTTATCCCTGCCTCATCCCTGGAATTCATTGTGTCGTAGGCAATAATTCCTTCATTCATTATCACAATCCGGTCACAGATCTCCTGTGCCTCATTGATCAGGTGGGTGCTCAGAATTATGATCCTTTTGCGTTCTGAATTGAGTTTCCGTATCAGGTCCCTTGTTTCTTTCATCCCCTTCGGGTCAAGTCCAAAGGTGGGCTCGTCAAGTATAAGTATTTCTGGATCGCCTATCATTGCGGATGCCAGACTGAGTCGTTGTTTCATTCCTCTGGAAAACGTGCCGGCTTTCCTGTCCAGATACGAGGTTATGGAAGTAAGGCCTGATACCCGCTTAATTTCATCTTCCGCGTTGCTCCTTGAAATACCTTTAATTCTCGCAACAAAGGTAAGGAGCTCTCTTGCAGTCAGGTACGGGTAAAATTCCGGCTGTTCAACAAGAGCTCCCACGTCTGTCAGAGCTTTCTCCGGCTCGTGTGACGGATTCCTTCCATTGACCATCGCTTTTCCGGAACTCGGCTTGACTATGTTGGTCAGGATCTTGAGCAGGGTAGTCTTTCCTGCGCCATTTGGTCCTAGTATGCCAATGCATGACGGCTCTGATAGATTCAGGCTTACATCCTTGAGTGCTTGAATCTGACCGTAGTTCTTGGAAACGTGTTCCAGTTCCACTGAGGGCATTACTTAACCTCCTTCTGATCGAAGATGATCAGCGCTGTGGAAATTGAAATCACTCCATATATGATCATAACGGCAACTGACCTGATGATCTCTCCCATCCCAGCTGGTGCCAGCGAGAATGAATTACTGAACGGACTTGCAGATATGTTGATGTAAACCTTATCAATGATCTGGGCCGATATATTCAGCAAATAGAACGGGTTGGATTTGTAGAGGAATTCTATTATTATTCCAGAAGCGTTGAATACCAGGAAATATATCAAAAACACAGTAATGTATGCATATGTGTTCTTGTTGAAAATACTGCTTATGAGAAAGGTGAATGCCATTATGGAAAAAATGAAGATCATAAGCAACCCGACAGACTGGAAAAACGCTGTTATCAGCAGGCCATTAAAGAGGTATACAAAGACTGCTGCCTGGACGAACACGTAAACCATCACTGTGATCACTGTCACAGCTACTGCTGCAATATACTTCGAGATGAGTAGATTGCCCCTCCCTATTGGCAAAGGAAAAATATGAAACGCCGTTTTATTCTCAATCTCGCTGGAAACGGCCGAAGATCCAAAGAAAACCGCTGCAAATACAGGTAAATCAAGAAGAACAAACGACCAGAGATACCCGAAGATCATTTCTTTGGTCTCATTTCCGATCCCGGAAAAATTCAACCTCGGAAACAGTTGTGACATGCTGTTTATGTATCTTAAGGAAAAGTAAGTCATCAAACATGAGACCAGAAGTGAAATTATAAGCATCAGATAGAAGCTTTTCGACCTGTAGTAGTTCTTGAAATAGTACGATGTTACAATTGCAAAGTTACGAATGTTATTCCCCATGTAGACCTCTATTGATACGATGTTTTATTGTTCATAAGGCCACTTATAATATGGCTGTGCTCATAGTAATTCGAGGTTCCGACGCCGATAGTTCCGTTAACGTAATTTCCGCTTATAATCCCTGTAAACAATCCATTCCCGAACATCAGGCTGGCTGTTAGGTAGAAACCGGCTGCATAATACCCGTTCCGGAATTCCACGCTAAACTGAGTTTCATTGGCGAATACATTCGCGCTTAAATGCATGAAATACCTGTTGCTCAACCCAACATAGACGGAATAATCAGAAGTGCCGTTAAAGTATTTAACAGCAAGCCCCTGGAAGTTGTTGCCGGTTAAATGTGCATCAATGGCGTCTCTGACAGACAGGTTTGTTCCAAGTGCAACAAGGTTTCCGGATACAGGTGAGGCATAAAAGGTGTTATTGTGCAGGATTTCGGAGAAATTGTCTATTATGTTTAGAGAAACCGGTATTTTTGGTAGGTTCACTATAGCTGGAATGGAAACGGATACGTTTGAAAATTCAAAAATCTGGTATCCCTCATATTCACCATAAAGCGAAGGATGAGCAGTGACGTTAATGCCTGAGGTACCATTGCTCAACTTATTGATCGTGATATTGCCGGTTAACTGCTGAAAATTCAGGTTTGCAATAATGCCTGTTGTGTTGTTGTATGAATACGCATAGAACGAAGTATTATTGTAATCTCCTCTTAGGACAATTGCAGAATCGGCAGGCACGAAACTCACAAGTGGTGGGGATGCATTATTAAAATCTGAATAGATATAATATCCGGTCGGTATCACCAGGGCCGCTGTAACAACTGCTATCACTATTCCCTTTATCAGCGGTAACATTATTATCGATTTTCACCAGCTTAATAAACATATCCAGAGAAAAAAAGGCCATGTTATAGGGTAAAAATTAAATGAAAAAAATGAAAAATTTGGCACCTGTAAAGTGCTTCTCAAAATCAGCCTATCTGGTTATACCCGGCAGTGTTGCTTCCGTAGTACGTAAGACTCCAGGTTGGTGGTGCGTCAAGCACGAACGGGAGCATGTAAGAGTTGTTCAGGGGAGTCAGGTCTGCGAGTGAATTTCCGTATCCCATGTTGTACAATGACCCGTTGAAATAGTAGTCCGATATGGGGTAGGCTGACGAAGGCTGGAATTCCAGTTGTGTGTATGTGCCGTAGAATTCCGTGCCGTTGTATGCTATGGTTGCATTCCAGTATCTGTCGCCGGAAGCTGTGGAAACACTCTGATCGATGATCTGGAAGAGCATTGTTTTATTCGCAGGCTGGTCAATTATGTTCAGCGTCAGTATTGACCCGTTCGGCGTCTTGAAACCGGGCTGAACGGCAGGATTCATTGAATTAAGGAAGTAGTGTGCAAAGCAATTCACACCGGGAACGTACCAGGGAGAGATTGTTCCGTTGGGATTGAGGTCGATTCCAAGCTGGAAGAAACCGACGCAGCTAGAAGTTGTGGTACCATAGTAGTTCATGGCGTTTATCTGGTAGCTTAATATTCCCACCTCAGGCACATTCCAGTTATTTATCACCATATTGGCGTGCAGTACCGTAAATGGGCTGAGCAGGTTTACAAGGAGGCCCGAACCCTGGCCGTATCCTTCCATGGGGTTGTAGCCAGGTATGTAAATGGGGATTTCATAACTGCTGAACACTATGTTTGTAATTTCTGCAGATCCCGAGACCGATCCAATCATAAGGCCAATGTACTGGTAAGCGTGGGGAACAGAGACATTGGCAAATATCTTGGAAGAACCATCCACAAAGAGTTGCATTGACCAGGACACGGTCTTGGAGTGTGTGGATGTGGTGTTCATCACGTTCGCTGTTATATATGCCCAACCGTTGCTGTAAACTCCCCCGGACGGTATAGTGCCGTATTGTTGCAGACTCTCGGGATTCGCACCAGCATAAACTGTATTTCCGGAAATTTCGACAGCTGCAACTGATTTCCCGTTTCCATTTATGATCGAGAAAACAGGTGTTCCGCTCTGTGAATTCGCTGCGAACTGAAACGACACAAACTGGTCTCCGGGCGTAACGTTCTCAGTAGAAATCAGGTACGCTCCCTGCTTCATATTCAGATATGGTTCACCGAAATATCCGCCGTTTACTGCAATTCTCGGCGATTTTCCAGATATCAGGTTCCAACCATATGAGTTATAGTTCCCTCCAGACGTGAACTCAGAAACATATGCAAACGAGCCTGTAGTGGAAGCTCTTGGCGCCTGGAGTTCCTCTAACATAGGCATTGCCGAAGAAACATGCCCGATTCCAATTGGAAGTAGGGACATAGCCATCGCTGCTGTCACAAATAGTACAATTAATGAGACTTTGATTCTCATGTTAGCATTTACCCATTTCGATTTAAAATTGTTCCGCTTCATCAAAAAATTATTCATGGCTCACAAAGATTAATAAATATTCAGTGATACTGAGTGTCATGCCTCTGAATGGAAGTGATTCACTTTATCAGGAAAATCAATGGTGAAAATGAGCTGGGGGATCTAAGAACCCTGCTTTTGCAGAATTCATCTGAAATCGTCAGTCTTTTCAAGCAGAGAGCTGAACTGGCAAAGAGAATCGGTATAATAAAACGGGAACTGGGCCTTCCGTCCAGAATCAGGGAAAGGGAAACAGAGGTGATGAAAGAGTTCGATGATAGTGATTATTTCGGGCGTTCCATTCTCCTGTCGTTGTTTGAATTCACCATCGCAAACGAGGAAGCCATCGATATCGTATCCACATCGGGAAATAACGGGGAACCTGTAAAGGTCCGTGGTGCACAGGACTCAATCCAGTTCATTGCCGGACTCCTGATCTCCCGCCCAGGAATCGAAGTATACTCGACTGTGGAATTACCGGAACACCTTAAGAAGGGTATACAGGCATACGGTTCGCACATAGTCCATGGTGACATTGATCAGCCAGACTTAAGGGTGTGTCTCTGGAAAAAAGACAACAGTTGTGATATTGCTATTTCAAGGGATGGGGAACTGAGCATCTTCACGTTACCCGGAAGCATTCCCGGAGTTACAAAGGTAAAGATTGATTCGTGATGAAGATAGCAGTATTCGGGTCAAAGGGTAAATTCGGGGAAACCGCAGCAAAACTTTTTTCTTCCAACGGTCACGAAGTTTCTGGATTCGATATTAGTGACGGCGAATTCAAAATTCCAGGGGGCTTTGACATTTACTTTCTGGCTATTCCACTGGCATCGGTCATTAAAATGATCAAAACCCTGAAGGATGGTGTGATCATAGAGATTGGTTCAATAAAGAAACCTCTGAAGGGATTTTCTGGAAAATTAGTTAGCATTCATCCTATGTTCGGACCAAAGAGCATAAATGACCCTGCATTCAGGAATATCATATACATTGATGATCTGAGCTTAAAAGACGGAGACAAGATTATTCAGGCACTTTTTCCCGGTTTCAGAATGATACACATGACCACAGATCAGCACGACAGTGCTATGGGTGATTTACTGGTCAAGCCTTATATCTTTTCACTCCTTGCCAACGGCGTAATGACGGGCGAATATGATTTTGGCGGCTTTTCATATAACAGCATGAAGAAATTCAAGGATTTGGTGAACTCGGAAAGCAGGCAGGTGGTCATGGATACCATCCTGTTGAACCCTGAAAGCCCGGAGATCATCAGGAAAATCAGAGAATATCTGGATAATCTGGAGAACCAGATGCGAGAAGCAATTATCAAACAATAGCACTCCGTTCGTTTTGTAAATGCAGGTACGTAAATGAACTGAAAAACTGAATGTATATGCTGTGAGGAAAAAATCAATATCTTCTCACACGGAACAAGAACGGGAAGTAGCATGACACTCCCAAAGCTGATGTCAATGCGGTAAAGCCAAGACTGGAGATATTTAGCCCGAGTCAATGGATATCGTTCCACCCGCAATATTGCCTCTTTCCAGTAGGTCTCGTTGCACTTCTTCAATAGGAATTCGACACGAAACCAAAAGAGAGGCTCATTTGGAACATATAATTTTTACCGTGTTAATGGAAATGTTTCATGAGTAGCCCCGTAGCTGATTCAAGTTTTCAAAGAAAATTTCTCTATTTTTGGTTCAGTAAAGGTTTTATAAGGTCATCGATTTAATTGTTTATGTATCGTCATACCAGGAGACTTATTGTTAGTGCAGTAATGACCTCGGTATCGATTTTGTCCACCGTATGGCTTGCCCTCTCTTTGTCCAGTTTCATGAGGTTGGGAAGCAGCCATTTTATAACC
>JAJZOT010000110.1 GCA_021847855.1 Thermoplasmata archaeon
ATCAGTCTCAATCATGAAGTTTTTTTCTGAAGATATGGCATGTCTCACATTTGGCCGTGTTGCGAGTATGGATCTGGAGAGTACAGATTTAAATGAGAGATCATGTGGATATGCATGATGCTTGACCACCCTTGATGGGTCCATTCCGGATTTAACAGCCATTTTCTCCAGAAAGATATAATCATTCTCTCCCAGGTCCTCAGTATGAAGGATAACAGGGCACATCAGATCTTTCGCAAATTCAAAGGATTGCACAAGAAGTGCATTGGAAGATTCCAGCACATCATTGTCACATGGAAAATGTGGGCGTCCGATCTCACCAATGGCATCCGCTCTTCCATCTCTGATAAGCCGTGCAGCCATTTCAAGTCCATTTTTCATATGTTCAACAGGATCAAGCCCAGCATCCCTGAAAAAGAAGAAGTCCAGAGGGTATGGTCCCAGCGTAACAAGAACATTAATGTCAGTTTCCCTCTCTATCTTTTCCCTAATCCTGAGGGTTCTGCGGTATATTTCCTCATAATATCCCACCGGTGGTATTCTATAATCAAGTATATTGACAAGATTGAATGAAGTGCCTCCAGACCTGGCAAATTCCCTGACCGCTTCCATGAAGTAACCATCCTCCCTGAGATGCATGTGGTTGTCAAACACCACTGGAAATTTTTTTTCCGACATAGACTTCCCTCCATTACCATAACCGAATGGGTAAATAATATTGTTCAGAAACATACCGATATCAGAAGGTGAAATGATGGTATTCAGATCATTTAGAGATAGATCTGTAAACAGGATCTTCTTTCATATCCCGGCACTGGAAATATTCTGTTTTTATGATAAGATCCGGAAAATGAATCGTGGTGAACGGGGTCCTCATCAAAACGCTTAAAGCTGAGAAAACTTTTATTATTTAAAAGACCTAAGGAATGAAGGTGAATTAAATGCAACAAGGTCAAATGGCTTACGATCGAGCTATCACTGTTTTTTCTCCAGACGGGAGACTATTTCAGGTTGAGTATGCAAGAGAAGCAGTAAAGAAAGGGTCTACCGCTATGGGTATAAGATTCAAGAATGGGGTTGTTTTACTATCTGACAAGAGGGTTAGAAGCAGGCTTGTGGAACAGAACTCCCTTGAGAAAATACAGCTTATTGACGATAATGTGGCAACAGTTACTTCAGGACTGGTGGCTGATGCGAGAGTTCTCATAGATTTTGCAAGAATTGGAGCTCAGCAGGAAAAGATAACGTACGGTTCTCTGGTCAACATTGAGAATCTCGTGAAGAGGATTGCGGATCAGATGCAGCAATATACACAGTATGGGGGTGTCAGACCATACGGTGTCTCCATGATCATAGCAGGAACAGATTCCCTTGGGGCAAGACTCTTTGACTGCGATCCTGCAGGAACAATAAATGAATACAAAGCCGCCGCCATAGGCATAGGCAAAGATGCCGTAACTGCATTCCTGGAAAAAGAGTACAAGGATGACATGTCCGAATCCCAGGCAGTATCGCTTGGCATAAAGGCTCTGAAGTCATCAGTGGAAGATCCTGCAGAGTTTAAAGCCCCGGAAGTCGCAACCATCACTTCAGGCAACAAGATTAAAATATTTACAAAGGAAGAGGTCGAAAAATACCTCCCATAATTTTTCAGCGTTAAAGGAAATAATTTTAATTCCATCCAGAGATTATGTAACCATGGTTAAGCTTGAGGATTCTATAGTGGCCAGGTTTGAATCCCATGGGCATAAGTTTGAGATTTTAGTTGATCCTGATGCAACAGATCGGATAAAAGAGGGGAAAATTGACCTGGAAAACGATCTTGCCCTGGATGAAATATTCAAGGATGCCAACAAAGGCGAAAAGGCTGGAGAGGAGACATTAAAGGAGGTTTTCAAGACCACAGATGTAGCACAGGTGGCCATGGAGATCATAAGGAAAGGACAGATACAGCTCACAACAGAACAGAGACATGAGATGCTGGAGAAGAAGAGAAAGCAGATCATAGACATCATATCCAGGGAATCCATAAATCCACAGACAAACACACCGCATCCACCTGCAAGAATCTCGCAGGCAATCGACGAGGCCAAGATTCATATTGACCCTTTCAAAAGTGCAGGTGACCAGATTCAAACTGTGCTCAAGGGAATCAGGGTTCTTCTTCCAATCAGGTTTGAAAAGACCAGGATCGCTATAAAACTCACGGGAGACGCCTACGGTAAGGTATATGGCGATATAGTCAGGACCGGATATCTCGTAAAGGAGGAGTGGGGAAAAGACGGATCCTGGGTTGGGATGATAGAAGTTCCATCAGGAATCCAGGGCGACATAATCAGCACGCTTACCAGAAAGGCCCGTGACAATATTGAAGTAAAGATAATAAAAGGAAAATAGTACTCTGTGCAAAGTGAAACAACCCTGAGATTCTTATGCAACCATAGCTGGCCACGGTACTGGCGGTTAAGCCACTTTCAGGATATTTCCGGATTCCGGTAACACTGGAGATGTTTACACCGCCGGACATTCTGAAAAAAATAATATACGAACTCAATATAGGGTTACTGTCAGGTGATGATAAGGGATTGAGTAATGGTGCTTTTGAGCAGATTCATTTAAATTTTATGATAAAGGTTTATATGTGGTCTTAAACAGTAAGTTTTAAAATTTATCTGCTTGAACCGTCCATGAATAATTAAGAGGTGAAATATGGCAGAAATTAAGCAAATAGTTATGCCCGGGGATCTCATCAGTGAGGAACTGGGAAAACCTAGGAATGGCGTTTATAAAAATAGTGATGGCAAATACTGTTCTTCCTACTTTGGCATTATACAGAAGAATGAACAGGGTGTGGATATAGTTCCCTTCTCTGGAAGGTATGTGCCCAGAAGGGGCGACAAGGTCATAGGAAAGGTTCTCGAGGTTGGTCCTTCAATGTGGCCAATAGACATAAATTCGACATACAACACTCTTCTGCACATGAACGACACACCATGGAGAACTACATCAGGAGATATCAAGAGATTTCTTGGCGTTGGTGACTACGTATACGCCAAGGTAATGACCCTGAATGAGATAAAAGAAAGCTGGATAACGCTGAAGGACGTTGGCCTGAGGAAGCTGGAAGGCGGGCACATCACATCAATTCCGGCGCCAAAGGTACCAAGAATCATAGGTAAGGGAGGGTCAATGGTCAATATGATAAAGGATGCTACCAATACCAGGATAGTTGTGGGGCAGAACGGTCTCATATGGATTGACGGCACTCCAGAAGATGTGATTGAGGCAATAGCAGCAATAAGTATAGTGGAACAGGAAGCACATACTGTTGGGCTTACAGACAGAATGGAAAAATACCTGAAAGAAAGGTCGGTGAAATAATGGGATCAGAAAGTAACATTAAATTATTGGATGAAAATGGAATAAGACTGGATGGACGGACACCTGAACAGCTCAGGCCCATAAAAATTGAAACAAATGTACTGGAAAGAGCTGATGGATCAGCCTACATAGAGTGGGGCGGCAACAAGATAATGGTGGCAGTTTACGGCCCAAGGGAGGGTTATCCCAAACACACACAGGATATAGAGAAAGCAGTTGTGAAGGCAAGATATAACATGGCCGCCTTCAGTGTGGATGAAAGGAAAAGACCGGGACCGGACAGAAGATCAGTTGAAATATCAAAGGTCGTATCAGAAGCACTTAGCTCTGCCATAATGGTGGAGCAGTTCCCCCGGGCACAGATAGATGTGTTTATTGAGGTAATGCAGGCCGATGCAGGTACAAGAATTGCAGGTCTTACGGCAGCTTCAGTGGCAGTAGCATCGGCAGGCATTCCCATGAGGGATATGGTTGTTGGATGCACAGCTGGAAAAGTGGAGGGGAAGGTCGTTCTTGACCTCTCCAAGGAAGAGGACAATTTCGGGCAGGCTGATCTTCCAATGGCAGTTCTATCCAGTAGCAAGAAGATAGTCCTGATACAGATGGATGGAGACTTGAGTCTGGAGGAGTTCGATCAGGCTTCAGAAATGATCCTGAAGGCAACTGACAATATAGCTGAAATTCAGCGTAATGCGCTGACATCGAGATACTCGGTAGAAAGCATAGGAGATGGTGAATAAATGCCAAGAGATGCACTGGGAGTGCTATCAGAAATCAAGAGGAGTTTTATAACAAAACAGTTAAAGGAGGGCAAAAGAGGAGATGGACGAGGAGTTCTCGATTTCAGGGAAGCATCCATAACAACCAATTACGTTCCAAGGGCTGCAGGTTCTGCCATGGTGCAACTGGGAAAAACAAGGGTTCTTGCAGGTGTAAAGATTGAATCAGGAGAACCATTTCCGGACACTCCAAACTCCGGAGTTCTGACGACAAATGTTGAGCTGCTGCCAATGGCGTTTCCAACATTCGAGGCGGGTCCACCAAACGAGACATCAATAGAAATTGCCAGGGTCGTTGACAGGGGAATAAGAGAAAGCAAGATGATAGATACCCAGAAGCTGGTAATAGAACCCGGAAAGAAAGTGTGGATTGTATTTGTTGACATAAACATCATGGATTTCGACGGCAATCTCATTGACGCCTGCACACTTGCTGCTGTTTCAGCATTGAGGACTGCCTACATTCCAGCTTCAAAGGAGGGTGGAAAGGACATGCCATTGCCTGTAGACCAGATTCCAGTATCCGTAACGATGGTGAAAATTGGAGACGAGATCGTTTGTGATCCTGACCTGGAGGAAGAACAGCTTGGTTCTGCAAGATTAACAGTTACAACAACAGAGGACGGACATATCAGGGCCATGCAGAAAGGAGACTCTGGAAGCTTTACACTGGACGAGATAAAAAAAGCTATAAAGATATCAAGTGATACAGGTGCTGCATTAAGGAAGAAATATTTCTCGTGATGTAAAATGTCAAGACGAACTATAAAGGTAGGAGCAGCAGGACGATTCGGTCCAAGATACGGGGTTACTGTAAGGAAATCGTGGAACGAGATATACAAGCAGAAGATACTTCTTTACACATGCCCATCCTGCAAGAAGAAGAAAGTGGAAAGGGTCGCATCAGGCATCTGGCAGTGCAGAAGCTGCAAATATAAGTTTGCAGGTGGATCATACAATCCTGAATACAGCCAGAAGATTGTTACGGAGATAAGCCAGAATGTATAAATGCATAAGATGCGGAAGGCCTCTTGAAAAATCTTTCGGAACCGCAGAAATAGAATGTGAATGCGGATCCCGAGTATTCATCAAGGAGAGGCCAGGCATCGAAAAGACAATTGTAGCAAGATAATAACTTGAATCCATCAAGTACTTTTTTCAATATATGTACAAGATGCCTTGGAAGGGCATTTGCCATGGAGGGTCATGGGATCACCAATATACAGAGGGGCGATGAGTTTCTCAGATCCCATGAAAATCAAACTCCAGTAAACGTCAGAATAGTTGACGAGAAGGATTGTGTGATATGTCATGGCATCTTCCTAAATCTGGAAAAATATTCGGAGATGTGCATCCAGGAATCCTCCAGTTTCGAATTCTCAACTTTTCTTGTTGGATCAGTTTTCCCCCCGGAAGATATTGAATGTGAAAAGGAGTTTCAGTCTCTTTTTGGTGAACAAGGGGAATCAATCAAGAAGGAATTCAACAGGGAATTTGGGAAGTTTCTTTCGGCCAGGATTCAAAAAGAGGTCTCTTTCAAGGACCCTGAAGTTACATTTCTCTTGAACACAAAATACGATAGTGTGACAATACAGGTTAAAAGTGTTTTCATCGGCGGGATATACAGAAAATACAGAAGAGATATACCACAGACAAGGTGGATACACAAGACCGGAAATGGGGAATCCATAGAATCAATTATTGGTAGCAAACTGGCGGACCTCACAGGATGCACAAACTACTATCTGCATGGTGCCGGCAGGGAGGATGTTGATGTAAGGATGCTTGGAAATGGCAGGGAATTTGTAATTGAAGCTGAGAGGCCACGGAGAAGAAAGATCGACCCATATCTCATGGAGGAGATGGTTAACAGCTCCCAAAATGGTGTAAAAATTGAAAAATTGGCATTTTCAGATATAAGCGAAGTCAGGAGAATCAAGGATGAAAAATATTCAAAAACCTATCACGTCAAAGTTGGCTGCAATGAACCAATAGATTGCGAAAAGCTGGAGAATTCAATAAAAGGGATGATTGGAAAAGTTATA
>JAJZOT010000111.1 GCA_021847855.1 Thermoplasmata archaeon
ACCTGGCTACTCCACGCGAGATATTTATAAGGGGTCCAAACCTGAAGATATGGCACAGGATCATGATGATAAGGATACAGGAAGAACCATTGGACTTGGAAGAACTGATTCAGGCAACAAGAAATACAGAAGCCGGCGCAATAGTTACATTCCAGGGGACAGTGAGGAAATACTCCGGCAGCATGGAAGTGACCTCCCTCATATATGAAAGTTATAAGGAAATGGCTCTAAATGTCATTCAGACCATAGTAGATGAGGCAAAGGATAAATTCGGAGTACTCGAAGTAAATGTTCTCCACAGAATAGGAACAGTGAATATAAAGGAGGATTCTGTCGCGATTTCAGTTTCATCTGCCCACAGAAAGGAGGCATTCAAGGCGTGTGAATATATAATTGACAGCATAAAGGAAAAGGTACCAATCTGGAAAAAGGATGTTAAACCTGGCGGAGAAGCGAAATGGAGAGATTAGGATCCGGCTAGATTTTTTTCAAGAATAATATCCTCTTCGATCTCCTCTTTGAACCTGAATCCTCTCGCCTCATAAAATTTCATTCCAGGTAAATTCTTTTTATGCACAGAAACAGTTAGTTGCCTCTTCCCATTTGACAGCATCCAATTCTCTCCGTGCCTTAACAGTTCAGTTCCAATGCCATTTCCAATATGATCGGGATTAAGATAAATCCTGAGGAGATGAGCTATCTGGTTCTTGATTTTCATCTCCATAAAACCAACGATATTATTCTCCATCAGAGCAACTATGAAAAGGTAATTCCTATCGCCTTCAACCATAGATATATGTTTCTGCAACGCTTCTGGCGAATAATTCCTGTCAATCCACTTCTCTATTTCTTCGGTATCGTATATCTCCTTGTATGTGTGGTACCACGAAGTAGCAGCAATCCTATTGATGGGATCAACATCAGATTCCATGGCTTTCCTTATGAAGACACCCATGTGCAAAAAATGAGATAAATCTGGTTTAATAATTTTTATGGTCATAGGGCCGAATAAGCTGTCCCATTGAAAATTGAACTGAGTTCGTAAACATCGAATAAATTCAGTTCAGCGCTATACTCCTTCATAATATATATGTGACTTTCTTGTGCCCGGCAGATTGCCTGTAGCTACAAACAGCCTAAAAGATGGATATCCATGTCTTAATCGGCAATATCAAATTTCCTGAATTCCCATAATTTCGAGGGGATTATCTTCAGGAAGGCTGAGATTCTCGTTGCTGTTCTTCAAGAATCCGTAAAGCTAAAAGATATTCATCAAAAGTATTTACATTAAAAAATGCCAAGGAGCTGAACTGTTCTTTCGGAATGAATTTTGTATCTGAAGTAAGGAGTGCTTCTCTCATGTTTTTAGCTTTCAAAAGTCCTCCCCTATATATGCTGAATAAAGGTTCTATATTGCCATCAGAATCGATGGGAGTAACCGGAGTTCCATTATAGCTTGATAAAAGTTTACGAACATCATCTTCGGTGAAAAACGGCATATCACCTCCAATGAGGACAAATCCCTCATATTTCGCTTTAAGATCGATCACCAGATGCATTATGTCTTGTGAATCATCAATCATGTATGGTACGGGCAGGTCAATTTTTGAATAAACTACTGTCTCAGTCACCGACGATACTTTTCTGTATATTCTTTCGATCATGGTCTCGTTTCCGAATTTAAGGAAATGCTTGCCCGGAAGACGTACAGAGAGTTTTACCGGTATTACCGCAATCATTGTCGCAATGATCATGCATTGTCCATAATTAATATTGATTCAGGCTGCATCTACAACATGGGGAGGTTTCTGCCGGAATCAGGTCCAAGTGAGAATGTCTATATTTCTAATCATCATAAACTCAGTATAATGATTGATATCTCAGAAAAGGATATTGTCAGAAGGTACGCAAAAGCATCAGGAAAGATTTACCTGAAAAAGGAAACCATTGAGACCATATCCAATGGCAAGGTAAAGAAAGGCGACGTGTTCACATCGGCAAAAATTGCCGGCATGGAGGGTGCTAAAGATGCCTGGAACAGACTCCCTTATTGCCACCAAATTCCACTGGAAGGCGTAGATATTGATATTGAACTGCTGGAAGATTCTGTAAAAGCAACCTGTGTTGTTATTGCGCAGTGGAAAACTGGAGTTGAAATGGATGCATTAAGTGGAGTCACATCGGCACTCCTCACTGTCTGGGACATGGTGAAATACATTGAGAAGGACGACAGCGGAAATTACCCGGAAACAAGGATTACTGACGTGAAAGTGGAGACTAAGGTGAAAGGGCATGCATGATCACAGAATAGAAGATTTCCACGCTAAATTCGGGGTATTGGTCTGCAGTTCGACGAGAAGCATGGAAAACGATGAATCCGGAACTGCCATAATCAAGCTTCTGGAGAAAAATGGACACGAAGTGTCAAACTATGAAATTGTAAAAGATGACGAAGCTGAAATAATAAAAATGGTGCTCAAATTCATAAACGATGCAGATGCCGTGGTTATTTCCGGTGGAACCGGCATTACGCTACGCGATGTCACGGTTGAGGCCGTCGCCAGAATTGCAGAATATGAAATGAAAAGTTTCTCCACAATCTTTTCAATGTTGTCGTTCAAGGAGATAGGTTCGTCAGCTATGCTGTCAAGAGCTTCTGCATTTGTGGTGCATAGAAAGCCTGTTTTCTGTCTTCCCGGGAATCCAGATGGTGCATCACTTGGTATTGAAGAATTGATTCTGAAAGAAATAGATCATATACATCATGAATTGAACAGATAGGATTCCGGTGGCAAAATGGTTCAGTTCAGGGAGAAAATGGGTAGATTTTTCGGGTTAATCTCATTCGAGGAGGCACTTCAGCGTATTTCTTCGAACAGTTGGACAAAACCTGGAACAATGACTGTACCGTGTTCCGATTCTCCAGGGCTAATAGCATGTTCCACGGTATATTCAAAATCAAACGTTCCCAGGTACAACAGGAGCCTCGTAGACGGATTCGCTGTCAACTCCCGGAATTGTGCTGGTGCCACAGAGACAAATCCTGTAAAACTAAAAATTATTGGCATTGTTCAGGCAGGTGAAACGACAAGCCATTATAGCAATGCGGGAGAATGTATTGAAATCTACACAGGAGGGAGAATCCCCCCGGGGTGTGATTCAGTTCTTATGGCAGAAGAGGTGGAAAGGGAAACAGGGTTTATCATCTCCTCCAGGGCACCTGAACCATGGGATAACGTCGAGAAGGCAGGGGACGATCTTCATGCAGGCACGGAAATAGTCAGAAGTTCCGGCATAATAAGGCCGTGGCAGGCGGCAGCGATGATCAGTTCGGGAGTGCCGGAAGTGGAAGTTTTTCGAAAATTAAGACTCGGTGTTATTTCAACAGGAAATGAGTTGTTCAGGGAATCTGAGGATTATGTAGAGAATACAAATCAGATCATGCTTACCAGATATTTCAGGCGGTCTTTTGTTAGCACGGAGGAGATAGGGATACTGCATGACGACCAACAGGAAATATCCGGGAAGATCAGGGAAAGCATCCAGAATTATGATGCATTGATAATTACGGGCGGAACAAGCCTTGGGGGGAGAGATGAAGTACCGGATGCCATTTCCCGGATTGGAAAAGTAATTTTTGGTGGCGTTATGATGAGGCCAGGAAGGACAATCACACTTTATAAGGTAAATGACAAGCCTGTATTCTCTGTGTCCGGAAATCCAGCCCCGGCCCTGATTTCGGTCGAAGAGTTCTGGGAAAGATATATTGAAACAGCCTTTGGAGTAACTGGCCTCCGGAGAAAGATTATGGCAAGGCTCTCATGCAGCGTCACAAACACTCCAGGTTACACGACCATTTTAAGAGTCAAGGTCGGGAATTTGGAAGACGGTATGATCGCTGAACCGATAATTTCTCACGGCACAGGGAAGTTGAGCACTATGATTGAAGCAGATGGGACAATGGTAATACCGGGTAATGTCGAAGGTTACGATAAAGGCCAAATCATTGAAATCAAGTTCTTTGGTGATCCAAATTGAAAAGTGTTTTCAAGAAGCTTGTAAGTTTTGAAGAAGCTGTAAAAAAAGCACATGAATTCATCCCGCAGGTAAATGACACTGAGATGGTAGGCCTTCTCACAGCCAATGGTCGCATACTGGCTGAGGATATATTCTCTCCAGTAAATAATCCGCCATTCAACAGATCAACAATGGATGGTTATGCGGTCAGATCAACTGAAACTGCACAGGCTGCGCCAGAGAGTTCAGCAAGACTGAAAGTATCGGGTTCGTGCAACATAGGCGAACCACAGAAGTTCCTGCAGGATAAAAACACCTGTTATGCCATATCAACCGGTTCAATAGTTCCCGGTGGTTCAGACTCAGTTGTAATGGTAGAGCACACCATCGAGGCGGATGGAACTGTGATGATTCAGGAGGCGGTTACGCCGGGGCAGAATATTGCGGAGACCGGGAGCGATGTCGCCACCGGTGAGATCATTCTTTTCGAGGGAAAAGAACTGGAAACAAATGATCTGGCGGTACTGGCATCCCTGGGAATATCACACATCAGGGTTTACAGGAGACTGAAGATCGCCATTATCTCCACAGGCAATGAACTTATCATGCCTGGTGAGAAATACACTGAAGGGAAAATACATGAAGCCAATGGAATAGCAGTCCTGTCTGAAATTTCAAAATTCCGATCACTTGACCCGGAATTCCTTGGAATTGTTCCGGATCGTTACGAACTCATTAAGCGCACAATAGTTTCTGCAACTGAGAATCATGATGTGGTTATTCTCTCTGGAGGAAGCTCCGCCGGTTCGGCCGATATGGTTTACAGGATAATAGAACAGTTGAATCCGGGATTGATATTTCACGGGGTTCTCGTTAAACCGGGATCTCCGACTGCTATGGGCCGGCATAACAATGCGGTTATCATAGGCCTACCTGGTTTCCCGGTCTCTTCCCTGATGATCTTCAGAACAATATTCCTCGAACCAATTATCAATGCCTCAAGATCCTTGTCCAGGATGAGGAAAACCAGAAAAGAGATTGGCCAGAGAATTAACCTGGAAATGGGGAAGCAGAACCTCTTTCCTGTTAGACAACCAGGAGAAGACAAGGAACGGATATACCCAGTAACAGGGCTTTCCGGTTCAATATCAAGATTCACTGCGACTGATGGCTTCATTTCACTTCCTGGAAACACTAAATTCATTGAGAGCGGGACGCCAGTTGAAATGACCATGTGGGAGAAAGAAGCAGGAAAGAACGGCGTTTTTGCTGCAGGAATGTTGCTCTCACACCACAGTAACACAATTAATTCCCGTGGAAAAGCAATGACATTTCTCAGGATGAATCCAAGGGACGCCATCCGATCCTACACTAATGGGGATATCGATTTGGCAATTATCTACTCCACAGTGGACAATAAATCAAATCAGGCTCCGTTTTTAGGAGATTTCAAAGTGAGTGAGGAAGATTGCTTATTTATTGGAAAACCGATAAAAATTGTGGCTGTTTCACAAGACAAATCTGAAAATTTCGACACTGTGATCAGCAAAATTTCCGATGGGACAGTCGTTTCCGGACCTCCATTAAGGCTTCTCTCCAATATACTGACTGATAACCTGAGCCTGATTTCCATGTGCAGCACAATACGGAATAATATTTCCCAATATTACGGAGAAACCGGACCTGAATCAATGAAGGGGCTCAGTGAAGGAAGGTATCCTCTTGTTGTGGGCAATCTGGATGACCTTGTCACGGAAGGATATGAACTGATTGAACTTTTCACTGTCGCACCAGTGTTTATATTCGGGAAAAATAATCTGGCAGCACTCTCCTGCCTGAATACTGGGGAAATCAGCCCTTTGAAGCAATAACCCAAAGAGGAATAATTCAGGAATCTTTCCTTAATTTTTCCAGTTTTGATACAAGTTTCAGAATCTCGGACACATTGTCAATATAATAATCCGCGTTCTCAGAAGCCTTATTGGAGCCGTGGCGAATCAGTACAGAAACGGATTTTATCTCCCGTGCCGGGATGAGATCACTCTCTGCGTCGCCAACGAATGCTGCGTTTTCAGGCTTAACTTTCATAATTTCAAGGATCTTCAGATACGGCTCAGGATCAGGTTTACCGAATCCCACGTCGTCAATGGTTATCACGGGT
>JAJZOT010000002.1 GCA_021847855.1 Thermoplasmata archaeon
GCTCCTGTGCTACTTTTTCCGTCTCAAGATACAGGCGTGTAGCAATACCTTTTCTCCTCTCCTGTTCCGAGACAAAAAGAGATTCGACCCACACTACACCATCAATTATCTTGCACACGATGTAGGATCCACCTTACCGTCCCCATCCTCCGCGATAAATATGGGGTATTCTGCAGTAACAAAAACATGACTTAACAACAAACCGTAAGAACTGGGTGTAAAAGGAAACAGTCCATGGTGAGAATGGACCAGTCGGAATTCGTTCCTAATAAAATGACTTTCCTATGTATAGGGTTTGGATAAATGATGAAAGGCACGTTTTAACATCATTCAGACCAAGAATCAGGAAGTACTTGAGGAGTGGGTGATAGGAATATCGTCAATATTTCATAATTGATAACCAACTTGCGAACCCTAGAAAAGTCATTTGAGTTCATAAAGAGAAGTAATTGTAGGTCCTAGAGAGGTTGAACCCGTTGTCTTGGTAGAAGTTGTTGGTCGCCGCATTCATTATCATGAAGTCAGCAATTGCGACCTTGACACCTCGCCTGAATAATGAGTTCAGTCCGGTATGCAATAGTGTCGATCCAATCCGGTGTCTGAAGAACTCTGGACTCACTGCGATATCGAAATCTCCCAGGCCTTTTGGACGCACTTCTGCAATTATGTGACCCGCAAACTTACCATCCACTTCTGCAATGTAAGTTTCACAACTCCCTTTACCTACCCAGTCGGAGTACAGCTGGAGATCATTGAAGGATCTGTAGTGAATATCGTGCATTCTCTTGATATCTGCCCCATCTCCTTTCTGGACCGATCTTATCAATACCCCCTCTGGGGTTTCAAATTTCAGGTAGCCATTGAGTTCCTTCGTTGCAAGTGCCATTCCATTAAGCCACTTCAGTCCAAATTCGATCGCAACTCCTCCTCCAAAATGATTGTCCAAAGGGACACGAAGTCTGGAAGGTCTTTCCAATGAGCCAAAGATAGTTGAACACTCCTTCAGTTTTTCAGAATCTTTGGAGCTTAGTTTTCCCTGCTGGTCTCCATAAAATCCATCGATTTCTCCCCACAATTCCTCTATCGTGGTAACATTTCCAATCTTCCGGGAAAGTGCCACCCCAGATGTCCCCCCCTCTCGACATACAGCCAAGCTTTTGCATTCTGCTTGGTTAACTCCTCATCGCTTAACGTATATTGCCAGAACGTTTCATAAAGCCGCCCTCTATTGAAGGAGATGCACAAATGGGAAACTTCACTAAAATCATCCGCAATCTGCCAGCTGCCCATCTCTCAGGCAGCCAAGGTGTGAATATATATCTTATGCGGTCATCTTCAACGGATATTCTTGTCTGTGAGAAACATACGGGTCCCGTGCCAGTTTATCCACGTGTAAGCTGTATCAACGGTCATTTTTAGCATATTCAGGAAGTCAGTGTTAGTCAGCTTTCATTTGAAGTGTTCTGATGAAATATCTTGGCGAGGTGGAGCGATAAGGGGCTATGTCACATTCTACCTTTCCCCAGTGTTCATCCATTTGCAAATTTGCTCCTCCTATGAAAAAGGATATTCTGACGATTTTGTAAACAGTTTTTCCCTTATTATTTTTACTGAATGCGCTATGCTGTCCGAAGCCTTTGCATTCATGGCCTTCTGGCTCATTGATTTCATCATCCTCTCCGTCAGGGAATCTATCTTGTCTATGAATTCCGTATTATTCTTTAGCATTGTGAAGATAAGTTCAGCCAGGATTCTTGCTATTGCAACTATTGCTCTGTTCCTCCCAACCCTTCTGACTAAGCTGAGATATTTGGCCCTCAATTTCTTCGATTTCTTTATAGCGGTGTGTGATGCAGTGACTAGGAAAAATCTGCTCTTTTCAGTACTCTACTGGCCTTTCCCCATCTCATCAGAAGTGCTCTATAGTATACCATTTTATAATGGGTAGCAACACCCGCGACTTCATTCCCTTGGATTATCTTGCTTTTTAATACCCCAGAGAGACAATACACCATTTATATTTCTTGCGCCTGGAGGACGTAGAGCCACAAAAAATAGGGGTCAACTCTATATATCCTCGACCGCTAATTGCCACTGATAATTATGAGTGATCTAGTTGAACTTCTTATGATAGAGCACAGTGCGATAAGGCATATTAGCAAGTATATCAACCTCGATAGTGAAGACGATTTGGCGGGTTTCCACGAATATCTCGAAAACGTACATATCGAACTTGAGGAAAAAATAGTTTTCCCCCTACTAATATCCGCAGACGACAAGGGTGACAAAAACCTTCTCGCAACCATAGATCAGCTGAAGGTAGATCATAAATCAATAGACGATCTCGCTAAGAATATTTCAACACTCTGGGAAAAAGAAGATAAGAGTACTGCAGTAGATAAAACTAAGCTGTATTTCAGGCTTCTCAAGGATCATAACAACAGCGAGGATAGCTCAGTCTTTCTCCTCTGGAAAAAAATTGAGGAGAAGGATATGGCAACTGCAATGAAGGAGGCTGGAAATATCATTGACTCCTTTGGGAGGGAGTTGTACATCGACCTAATGGGACTTTCCCCTTACGCTTACTCCTACCTGACTGTAACCCATAAGAAATAGAACCGTTACCGCTAAAGTGTATCAGGATGGACAAGGGTGTATCTAAGGAGCACCTGTTTCTCGCAGTCGTCTATGATTTCAGCCACATATTATTTATCTGCAAATCAAGAACTTTAATTTGAAAATTATGAATAACATGATATATGGAATTTTTGTGTGCATTAACATGCTTGCTTAGAAAATATGCTTTGAATGCATTAACATCGCATTCTGTCAGAATAACACGTAACGAAGCCCACCGGGAGGAGTTCCTTCAGATTCATCTATGTTGACCCCTCATTCCCTCGTAAATGGAATCCTTTGTTAGTCTAAAGGAACAAAATTACCATAACGGTCAACTCCCCATGGTCCAGTTGGCATTGTCCTGTTGCAACAATCACATATTACAAACTTTCCTGGGTGTTGCCTAATATGAATATCGAAGTGAGTTCTATCTAGGAACCACGCTCCACAAAAACACTTGAATTCACGAGTATGGGATGTGGCTAGTGGTAGAATAGCAGCTAGGTTTGGAACCTCGCTGCCCATCCGAATTCCCTTCTATACCAATCTTATCCCTTAATTGCTCTAGAAATTCTCTGGTTTATTTCCGGCGTGATAGATTGGATATCGTGACACCTCTTTCCATGAGCTTTGATGATCTCTTCAATTTCTACCCTTGTGGCGACGCCTTTTACTTCAAACCCGCATGCGAATCCTAAGTCGCTGCATTTAAAACTCAGTCCTGACATTTCTTTTCACCGTCTATATCATCCGCGGTCATTGGAATAACCTGCCCCCTAATGATTTAGGGTGTCTCAAATTGTAGAAGCGTTATATTCACCAATCAGCTTTCAAAAATACTGAAATTTATGCCCATCAAGTCAACCAAATATCAGTATTAATCAAATTTTCTCTTCTACTCTTAATCGTGACGAACCAAAATACCGTTCAGTTTAGAAATACCTGTAAAAGAGTTGAGAACAAAACACGGGCTTGAGGATAGGCATCTCAAGTCAATCTTCAGATAAAGGGTAGGAAAGTATTGATTTCATCTATGAAATGGTTTCCGGTGATTTCAGCCCTCGCCTGAAGGTGAATAGAATGCCTATTCCTATCACTGCGAACCCTCCCATTGCTATTACATCTCCAATCATCCTTATCCAGATTAAGTTAGAAACTAGGGTAAGATGCCAGAAGGGCGTGATGCCTGGAACAAGTGGAGATAGTGACTTCACATACCAGAATCCATATTTCAATTCATACTCGTACTGGAGTATTCCTAGTGGAAGGAGAGATAGCAATGCTTGAAGATAAAAACCAATTCCGTACAGAACTGAGCCCCATCTCATGTACTTCAGTTGAGAGTCTTTCAGACCCCCTGTTAGGTACGCTATTACGACCCACATCATGATCGACGGGAGCCCATAAGCCAAGGGGAATGCAAGGTGCGCATGAGCCATTACAACTTGAGTATCGTGAAGGTAATAGTTCAAGATAGGCATATTTAGCAATCCGCCACCAAACGCAGCTGCACCAATCCCTCCTCCTATGCCTGAAACTATTGTGAAAATTAGAATTGTTCTTTGAAATTCTGTCTTTGCGTCTGTTTTCCTTCTGATCCACAGGAGTATGGCGTAAACTACCGCAAACCCTATCGCTATTGCTTCAAGAATGCCGACAATTGAGCCTATGTATAACCACACCTGCGGCTGGCCACCCCAGTAGTAATGGTGTGCCGTCCCTATCATTCCTGACACTATATCCGCAGTCGCATCCAAGCCGATCAACGCAGTTCCAAGTTTTACAGGGAAAAGACCTGCGATGATAAGAAGAGTGACTATTATTGTGACGATAATTGCAGGCCAGAAACCTTCAACGAAAGCGTGTATCATGATCCACCTGAAATATTCATCAACGGTATAATTAGCCCAGGGGTGGAAGACAGGGAGAGCTCCCATCACGATCCCAAATCCGGTACCAGCGAGAGAAATGCTAAGAACCTGGGTGAGGGGCCTAAAGTTAGGAATAGTAATTTTAGAAGTTTTGAAGAAAAGGTAGGACATATAGAAAACAATCACTGCAATAACCAAAAGCCAGACAGTTCCCTGAGTTACGACGTTCCTTCCCTGCCCACCAAACATGAACCATAGATCAAAGAAACCATTGTTGTATGGAATAATCTGAAGATAGTTTAGCATAATGCCCAAAACAGTCATGAACCCAGCTCCAACAGTGGAAAGCATTATCCCCCAAGTCTGTCTCTTTGTTAAATTCAAACCAAAGTAAGGTAAAACGAATAGAGAAAATACCACCCATGTTGCAACTATCCAGAGGACTGCTAGCGTGTAGTGTTCCGCGTTGGCGATGTTAAAGGGTAGTATCTTCAGAAGGTTGATTCCGTAAAAAGTCGGGCTTGCATAGAGATGGAAGATGTACTCACCGAGCAGCCCCTGTAACGCAGCGGTAAGTCCTATTATAACCACGCCATACAATGTTGATCTCTGAGTCTTCGTTGGTTTTGGAAGGGGAACAGGTTCTCTTGGATCATTCCAGTATGACAGAAGCTTCATGAAGACATAAGCGGCAAAGAGTAAAATGCCGATGATGAACGCAAACGTCATAAGATCGGAAGAGACGGAAACATTTGAGTTAGGGTGAAGAACTCCATTTGTGAAGGGGTATCCGTTCGTATAGCCAAGAAGTGAGATTAAAGCAGTCCAGGTAAAGAATGCTGTTAGGTCGGTAACTACAGTCTTATTTGTAATGTAGTTTGGGATCAACCTGTTCTGTTCAGAGTCGTTCCCTAAGTAGTTTTGAAAGTAAGAGACGCTGTTGTTAAAAGCACCTATGAACAACGGTGAAACCGTCATTGTTTTTGAAGTTGAATTGAACACTACGTGGAGGTATGGTGATATGCTTTCGACTTGTGAGGTGTTGCTGGGATAGAAAGGTTGTATGCCTAACCGTCCGGCTATGTAATTTTCATCTAACTGGATGGTGTAAGACGTAAAATCTGTACCAAAATAGCCCCCGAATCCTAGTACTGATCCGTAATCCGCGAGACCATATTTCTGATAAAGATACTTTCCAGATGTTATTTCATTTGAGGTAAAGATGATCTGTCCATCTGATGTAACAACTTTGTCAGGAACTGGAGGTAGGTTTGCAAAGGTGTAGAAAGACATTGCTATCCAGATGACATAAACTGCCACGGTAGAGATGGCAACGATCATGGGCCATTTGCTCTTCCTTCCCTTGTGAATTTCTGAGCCCACAATTGCAAATTGTACAGCTCGGATAAAAGACAGAGAGCTAAAGTATTCGCCTAAACCTTTTTCATCATATGAGCATCAACTATCTTCTTAAGTGCCCTCCTCAGTATTAGGTCAGCAGTTGAAGGTTTAATGGAGAAATTCTTTGCGATAGATGTTAAGGAAGTTCTTCTCTTCACGTCAAAGTATCCGTTTACCAGTGCGAAAAGAATTATTTCTGATTGTCTTGAAGTTAGGCCGGACAATGTGTAATAGGGGATTTCTTCAACGACCTTAAAATCAATTCCTTCACTCTCAAACTCCCTAAAAATTCTTTTTAAAGAGCTTTTATCAATTAGGAGTCTATAGATCACAATATTTTTCCCCTGCGATCTTGCTGAAAGCACGACCGAACTAAGCTGCGCAAGAATTCTGCATGAATCGCAGCTGGCCGAAAGAGTCAGTATTTTATCCCTGCTAATGGCGGATACTTTAACTCCTTCTCGCCTGAGAGCGGCCGTAATATTCTTGTAATTTTTCCCAAGCTCCAGTAGATGAGTCGATTCCTCTTCTCCGATATTTAGCTTTATCAGATCTGCTCTCGATTTGAACCTTGATAATACATTAGTCAACTTGCAATTATCTCTCCTAACAGAAATTTCAACTTCTATCAGGTGTGCGGCTGACATTTAAAATAACATCGAGAATAACTATTTCTGTATTTCCAGATTGAGACCTTTTTTCGAATGGCCCTTGTAATTTAAACAATCTTGAACGCAGAGGTTAATCGTGTCACTGATGCGGGCGCAAGTAGGCGAACAAGATATCTAAACATATATGACAAAAGATTAATGGATGTTAACTAACAAATTAAAGGCATGTTTTCAGGATATAACAAATTCCAATCCAAGCTGTTGAATGAAATATCCGTTAGACTGAGAAATTGCATTTTCATGGAGAGAACTGGATTATTTCCCACATTGCCGAAAAGCGTGAAAGAAGAGGACAAGTATTTGGAAAAGACATATTGAGGTTCCTTTAAAATCTATGGAGATAATGGACCCAACAGGATTGAACTGTAGGATAAACAAGCTCCTATATTTTCGCAACTAATTGGTGGATTGCAACCCCTATGGGAATCGCCTTCCTTTAGTCATTCCCTCGGCAACAATGTCTTTGGAATCAGGGCCTTCCATTTCCCTTTAGATATATGGGAATTACATCATGAACTAATTTAATGAAACCCTTTAGTCCCACGAATTCTCAAATTGTGAATACCTCTCCTCCATTCCCTTTTGAGTAGAAAAAGTAATAATCTTTCTAGGAGGGTGTACCTAATCTTTATGATTCTATACCTCATACTATTATGCACACTCCCCTTTAGCGATCTTATCCTGAACTTCCATGTGATCCTCGTCATTCGGTACTGGCGATACGAAATGAATTGCCTCCATGTCAGTTTTGGCAGTAATGCCCCTCCTCTTCCCTCTAGGGACTATAAGGATGCTCCCGGGTTCGAGCGGAAATTCTTGATGCCCGCCGATTGCAGTTCCCGTTCCTTTTATGACGGCAAATATTAGGTCTACGTTCGGTGAATGAACTGGAATACACTGCCCGCTTCTAATATACGTCAGAATGACCCTATAGTTGTCTGCCGAATATATGCCGACCGGACTAAACATATCATTCAGATAATGCCTTTCCAAATCCATGCTCGTAATCTCGACACCTTCGTTCAACTCTGTTTCTCTACCCTTGACCAAAATGCTCTCATAAGATCCGTCCTCTCTCTCTGTTGAAGAATATGCAGAATCGTCAATCGGAATGCCGTTATGCTTAATCTGGGCAATAAGGTGAATCGGTTCGTGATCTGAGACTACTCGAATTCCTTCTCCTGCGCTTAATCTCATGAGTACATCTATCACCTTACTATGCCTTTCCGATGATGGCAGTTTCCTGACGTCTATTGTCACTTGCTTATGATTCTCGTGTACCATAGATTGTTAAAGTCGGAAACGACATAAACGCATTCCCTTAATTGTTAGGGAGCAGTTGAATAATGGAATCTACAGGCCAATAAATGCGAATGGGATGCGAGAGACAGCATCCCCGAGCTCCACATCACAGGGAGGTTGATGTTCTTGAAGTAGAAGGCAAGATGACTCTCTTAAGATTGAAAATGAATGCTATTATTGCAATTACCAAGATGTATCCCGATAGATATGAAATGAGGTTGATGATGTAATTAGAACCAACGCCTAAATCTCCACAAACCCTCATCGCTGTAGCTAAAGTAATGATTACAATGGGATAAAACGTCACCCTATCCTGGGCCGCATTCTTTTTCAATGTCATCGGGAATATTATCGGGCTATGAGTCACAATGAAAGTTCCGATGAACCCGATAGCAATAGAATGTGTAGCCGCATCCAGTATATCTTCAGAAGTAGTTAACTGAAGGGCAAAAAGGGCTAGACCAAGCAATAGCCAGAAATAGGCAATTATCACACCAATTCTCAGATAAACTTGAAACTTCCCCTGTCTAGGACTCCTGTGAAAAGATGGATCGAATCTCAAGGCAGTGAATATCATGAAGAGCAGTATAACTATCGATGAACCCATTATTATGCTCCCTTTTACGGGCTGAGGATACTCAACAGATGCAAAGGCGGTTATCACGATAATCCAAGATAGTGCTGCTTGAATTGCTATGATTTTCTTGTCCATTCCCCGAATAAACCCAAGCTCAACCCTTTCTGCTACTATGTAAATGACGGGGAAAAGTAAAGCAAGATACGTAAGCTTGATGTTCATCCAGATAGTCGAGCTCAAATTTGCAAATGCGGTAAGGGTAATTGCAACAGCGGATGCACCGAACATCCATCGTATTCCTGCTACACTGTGACCCATTTTGCTTGTCAGGAAGTGAAGAAAAAAGATAGATGATATTATGACAAACCCTAGTCCAATATCAATTAAAGCCGGACTAGCCATTAAGTATCCAGAAGAAGTAATTGCGGTTCCTGAAAAGAGGAAAATGATAATTGGCCTGGAAATTCTGACCCTGTTCAGAAGTTTGAACTTCTCCATGCTCTCTAACTTCTCAGTTACTAGAAGTCCTCCAACTACCCCAAAGATCATGATATCCGGGTGAAACAGTATATCGTCTGTAAGGGAGGGATTAGCGCCATAGCCAGAAGAGGATGCTAATGCAGAAAACCCGATCAAAATGCCAATGACGAGTGAAAATGCTGAAAGAAACAACCCAACATAGACTATCATATGCGGACCTTTGTTAAATTTCTTTGAATCTGAAGTATTTGAGTACGTGGTCTTCCATCACGAAACAGGTTTAATCCTAATCCCTAAGATATTAGGAGGATTCAAGTGACGACTTTTTCTCTTGAAATAGTAATTTGTGCAGGTAATAATATCAGTCCAACCTAGTTGATGAAAGGTCTACCACGTGGATAGATGTAGCAATTACCAAGAGGATAAGGCCTGAATAAACAAGGTACACGCCCAAATGACCATTTAGTCCAATAAAGGCAGCTATGGTACCTGTATTCAGCAAAATGATTTCAGATACTATAAGTGAACGCTTGAATTCTTTCCTATTTCCGTAGGAAGGTATCATTATATTGGTAATCCCAAATACCATCGATCCAACAAATCCAAACAACCATAGGATGTAGATGGCATCCCTGTTTAGATTGGCAAATGGTAGAAAACTGAGGATCATAGCAACCAGTCCAGCAAGAAGATAGAGGAAGGCTTCAGTGGTGTATATTAGATTCAGTTTGATATAACCCTTGCTAATATTAGACGTTCTGCTGACGCTCATGTAACCAGGATTTCCATACTTATTTAATATATTAACCGAGTCCCTAAAACCTTAGGAACGCAGTATCAGCAGTACTTCAATCGCCTCTAAATCCCTTAAGACATAGGGATTAGATAATAGATTTGTAATGTCTTTACAACTTATGAAGCCAAGATTACGACCTTTGGAAGACCTTATGGTCGAATTGGAGGGGGAACATGATGCTATATGCTCTGCAGTTAGCAAGGCAGAAAATGAAGTCGAAAAATCAAATTACCAGAATGGAGCAGAAATATTCAAGAAAGTGGTCGAATTACTCTCTCAGCACACAATAGACGAACAAAGATCCCTCTTAGGATACCTCATTGAAAAGCTTGGAAGAGATGGATCTGAACAGGACATAGAAATTATGAGAGGTCAGACCCAGATAATGAACCTCGTGAAGAAGATCTCCGCGTCTTTGGCAAATGGGAATAGGGCTGAGGCGACTGACATCGAAAATCTCAGGATTCTGCTTAAGGATCAATTTATCCGTGAAAAATCGCTATTCCAGCAGGCATCCTCCTTTATAGATAACGAACTGAAAGAGGAATATTTCAATGAAGTGGATAGGTACGTAAATGAAGGGGGAAAGTGAGAGTTAACATAACATTTCTTCTAAATTGTTGTTTTTCATTGTTTCTTCATGGATAAATGTTGCTGGCTTCAGTGCATTTAATTGCTAGTGTAGATGGTTATATACCGATACAATTAATCAAGCCAGGATCCTGATTGGATAGCAACCTCAATTACTCAACCACACTATTTTCGAAATTTCACAAAACTTAAAAAATTAAAAAAGGTAGTTTGAATCTCTGAAATTAAGTATTGATTTCCGGATCGTATCCTACCCTTTCCCTTATACTTGCAATCAAGTAGCCTTTTGCCTGCTCAAAAGTAACATGTGGTGGCATAGGCTTTAAGTTAGGGTCTGTGATTGCCTCTAGTAGGAATGGTCCTTTGCTCTCCATCAAACTTTTTACTCCATCTTTTACCTCCTTGCTGTCCCTCAAAGTCAGTGAATCTATTCCGTAAGCTTTTGCAAGGATGGAAAAGTTTGGATTCACTAGGTCTACTCCCCATTCCGGATATCCCAGGACCTCCTGCTCATATTTTATCATGGCGAGCTTGCTGTTATTGAATACAACAATCTTCACGGGAAGATTATATTTTTTGACCGTCGAGAGCTCCATTGCAGTCATACTAAAACCTCCGTCACCTACAGCTGACAGCACCTGCCTTCCTGCGGACATCGACACCCCTATGGCACCAGGCAGGGCACATCCCATTGACGCTAGTGCGCCGGAAAAGAGGAATCTTTGTCCGGCAGATGCATTAAAATGCTTGGCTATCCAGACAGTGGTATTGCCGGTATCTGTGACAACTACCGCATCCTTGTCTGCATACTCAGAAAGTGCCCTTGAAAGGAGGGCCGGGTTAACTGCCCCAGTTTCTGCTTCCTCAGATTCCCTTAATTCCTTCTTCCACGCATTCACCGATCTTTCGAACTCTCTGTAGTACTTGCTCTCTTTTTCTTCAACTGCACTCGGTGCAGAACGAAGGAAATAATGAGCATCCGAATGGATCGGTACGTCTACTGGAAACTCATTACCAAGATTCCTTGGGTCGATGTCCACCTGAATCATTTTGATATCCCTGGGAACGAATTTCCGGTATGGGAAGGTGGACCCTATCTCTATTACGAGGTCAGATCCATTGATAGCCTCAACAGATGGACGGGAACCTAGGAGACCAAGTCCGCCCAGTACCTGCTTGGAATCATCAGAAAGTATGCCCTTGCCGAGCAGTGCGTAAATTATAGGCGCTCCAATCTTCTCTGAGAATTCCAGCAAACTGTCCTTTTCATGTAGTGCTCCACTGCCTATCAATAATATTGGATGTCTGCTGCTGTTGATCAATTTTATAGCGGCACCCTTGTCGTAAGCTATGGTCCCTGAGACTATCTCTGTATTAGCAATTCTAGGAGGCTCTACCTTCTTCATCAGTATGTTTACTGGGAAGTTGAGATGGGCTACTCCCCTCAGCATCTTGGCCTCCCTGATCGCCTTAGAGATAAGATAAGGGGCTGTTACTGGATCAATGACCATTTTATTGAAAACTGCTACGTCATCGAACAGCTTGACCAGGTTCACTTCCTGATGATAATCCTCCCCGTAGAGATCGCTCCTGACCTGTCCGGTAATAGCTATAACTGGTGCCTTGTCAGTCTTTGCATCGTACAACCCATTGATCAAGTGTATGGAACCTGGTCCTGACGTTCCGAAACAAGCAGCAGGCCTCCCATTGAACTTTGCATCGAATGAAGCGGCAAATGCACCTCCCTCTTCGTGCCTGACCTGTACATACCTTAGGGATTTGTTTCTACGAATTGCTTCAACAAATGGGTCAATCGAATCTCCTGGGACGCCGTATGCTCTCTTAACCCCTCCCATAACAAGGTAGTCAACCAATATGTCTGCAACAGTCTTATTCATGATTATCACTTTTTATAAAGTGATTCAGTAGGAACATTCCTGACCCCTAAAATCTTAGGGTCTCGTTGCAATGAAGACTAAATATACTATTCTCTTCGCTGTCATTTATTGATAAGTTATTTTTCAGGTCACGAATATGATTTATTGATGTTATACTCTCAGCCTTAAGAAGATCAGGAGAGACGTATGATGAGAATTGATTATGGCATTGTGGCACCAAATGCTGGAAAGGCGATACTTGGTTTAAAAGAGTTTGTTAGGACAATAGGTCTGGACGAACCACTTATCAGTTTGATTGAGATCAGAGCTTCCCAAATAAATGGATGTGCTTACTGCTTGGATATGCACACCCAGGACGCAATTGCTCTTGGGGAGAAAGAACAGCGCATTTTCTGCATTAGTGCGTGGAGGGAAGCCCCCTTCTATTCAGATAGGGAGAGGCTGACTCTGGAACTCACTGAAGCAGTTACAAAAATATCGGAAAATGGAGTTGGCGACGATCTCTACAACCGGGTTTTGGCCAATTTTAGTGAACAGGAATTCATTGGTTTGGTAATGGCTATAAATACGATAAACTGCTGGAACAGACTTTCTATCTCATGCGGATTAACCGCTGGAATGTATAAGCGGAGCCAATAATTAAGAAAGCAAGGTCCGCAAATCCAACCTTGAGTCCAGAATGAGGTCACGTCGAATCGAAGAATATGTCCTTATGTAATAGAGAGAAGATCCAGTCAGATAGGACCTCGAACTTATTTCTAACAGTTGATATCCGCCAGAGATGAATAAAGCGCCATAAGAACCATGCAGGGAAGCCCGTCAGTATGAAGCCATGGGAGAATCTGCAAATCCCGGAAAATCTCCCTGTCGACAGGAAAGTCCCGTGGTCGCGATACTTAAATTCGATGTTAGGATGCCTTCCGTTAAATTCTTGTGCGAATTTAATCCCAAGGTATTCCCCTTCTTGTATGGCAGCTGCCGCCGTTTGCGGAACGGAGGGCTCACCTAGTTTCACGAGCGGCATGGCTGAGTCTCCTATTGCATATACTTGAACCAACGATGGGACTCTTAGAAAATTGTCAACTGTCAATCTATACCCACTGCCATCTGCAAGTTTCATCTTAAGTGTGGAGACAACGGAATTTGTTTTTAGTCCAGCGGTCCAGAAGACATTACTAGTCTGGATATGACTCCCATCTGAAAACCTTACCTCAGAACCAGTAATCTCCACAACCTTACGGCCAAGGAGCAGTTCTACCCCCTTTTGCTTAACTATCCTGGACAGCTCTTCAGAAAATCTTCCGTCAATATTCTTCATTAATTTGTCTTGAGCTTCCACTAGGACAACCTTGGGCATTAATCCCCTTTGCCCATGATTTCTATTCAAATCGTCTACAAATTCTAGAAGGGATGTTGAAAGTTCAACGCCTGTGGCCCCACCGCCAATTACCACAAATGTTAGGAGAGAACCTACAGCCTCTCCATCATCAATCCTGGACACTGCTTCTTTGTAGGATTCTAACACGCTATTCCTCGCTTTCTCCCCATCCTTTATGCTCTTAAGGGGTATGCTGTGCTCCTTCACTCCGGGTATACCAAAGTCATTGCATTCGGAACCCAGTGCAATCACAAGTCGGTCGTAGTGTAGGGTCCCTTTTGTCGTTACGACTTCATTCCTCTCAGGAATTAACTCAACGGTATCTGCCTCAATGAACCTATAGCCGAGGTCCTCAACAGTGCAGCAAATTGGATTGGAAATATGATATCCATAGACCTTTCCGGTAGCAACTTCGTATAACAGTGGGGAGAATGTCATATAGCTCCTGGAGTTTACTGCGATCAAGTCAATTGCTTTCTTGGCATTCTCACTTATCTCCCTATTGAAAGTCGATATAAAGGAAGAACCAGCAAAGCCTGTTCCTAGGACAACTACGGTAGGTATCCCTTCTCTGCTTTGCCTTCCGTCCCCTGAACTCCCTAGTGATTGATTTCGAGTCCTTTCTGCAGAATCTGACATAAAACGGTAATCGACCTATCTGTGATACCTCTAATCCCATAAAGGATAGGGACTGCTTCCTCCGTTGAATTTAGAAACAGGAGGAAGCCAACCCCTTAGCATTTTGGGATCATTCCCATAAGCAACCAATTGTTATTCGATTATGGCTCATCATAGTAGCATATTGGATAGAGAGCACGACGAGATTATCGAACAACTTGAGGACGCGTCCACAGGGGACAACGGAACATCGAGACTGTTCAGGGAAATGCGTTCAAAGTTCTTGACCCATCTTGAGAAGGAAAATGAGACTATAATCCCCCTCTTATCATATGTCAAGGAGACTGCAAACGGAGCGGGCATTGGAAAGAACTCAATTTATATAACAGCTGGGGAGAAGTTTAACAGGGAATCTGATACAATGGTCTCAGAACATAGGACAATGCAGAACTTGGTAGGGAATGTAATGGAACAGTTGAAGATTCATCCAGATGGGAAACTGTCAAAACTAGCTAGGATTCTGCTGGAACATATAGAGTTTGAAGAGGAATTCCTCTATCCCTCAGCGAAGATGGCAGCGAGAACTATAAAATTGGAACAGGAGACCAGTAGAATGACTGTGCGATAAATATCACAGGCTCGATAACACATAATGTACAGCGGTAGACTATACTAGCTTTCTTTTTTCTTGAAATATGAAGAAATGATATTTTTCTCGGCCCTTCTGAGTATCTCTGCCAGTGTTACATATGATACATTTAGTCTCTTAGAAAGCCCCTCTAGGTTGATTTTCTTTGGATATTCGAAAAACCCCAGTTCAAGTGCAGTCTTAACTACGAACTCCTGTCTTGCGGTTATATCGCCCTTTTTACTCAGGTGTCTCTTTTTGAGAAGTTCAAATTTTACTCGATCCTCCTCAAGTCTGTGGAGAAATGCGGAGACCGTTTTCTCATCCGGCACAAGCCATTGCATCGTCATATTTCCACTTTCGTCAGATCGCGCTTGAGTAAGGAACAGGTCCCATTTGTGTATTTCCCTGCAGATTGCACACTCATCGGCCTCTACAATCGCTGTTGCATGATAGTCGTCCATTATTTTTATATGTTCTTCGCTCGAAGGTTTACCCCTATTGAGAGTGTTTGAAAGGCCTTCTATCCGACCTTCAGGTGAGAAAATTTCGACCAGATCCTTGACACCCTCAGAGCTTGCCCTGATATCTCTGATCCTAATTTCAGCTGAATGTGTTTGAACAAGACTCTTGATCCACTCCACAGGTGTCTTGAATTTCAACTCCAATTCTATCAATAATACCGATTTTATTATCAGAATTTACTATTTAAGAAAGAAGTAGCAAATCGAGTCGTCATCCAGGTGCCTGTAAAATGGCGCTTAAAGATCGGGAATAACATTTACTCATCGTTCCATTTGCCTGCTAGCAGGCCTTTATTAGGATATTTCTAGAGAAGGGATGTTTGTTGCTTTTAAAGTAAGATACAGAATTCTGCAAGAAGTGGAATCACCAGATAGTCATTTCACGATTGAACGTTTCCCGATTGCCTTCCATATAAGATAAATTACGTTCTGAGTTAAATTATCGGCGGCACGGGATCATTTTCAAGCGGTTAATCCATCCACTACCAGACAAATACATTGAGATATTTCAGGCTCTGCATGCGAATCTCCTAATGTCTCTTGAACTCTATGCGAATGAATCTCAACAGATATCAACTAGAGATGCGCTTCTGCGTACTCTTTGAGTGCAACTGCATTGTTCATATCTTTAACTTTTGAAGAGTATAGGAATTTCGTGTCCCTGCTCCTACATATTTCCAGTAACTCTTGCGTTAATGGGTTCTTATCAAGTTCCTTGAAATATCTGGACCTAAATTCATTCCATCTGTCAGGTAGATGCGCATACCACTTTTTGAGTTCATCAGAAGGTGCGATTTCTTTCATCCACCTGTCCAGTTCTAGTTTGTCCTTTAAAATGCCACGAGGCCATAGTCTGTCCACAAGGAGTCTATATCCCTTTTTAGGAATTGATTCTTCATAGGCCCCAACTGCTGTTATCATCTATTATTCAACAACTATGCATAGATAATATCTCTCCCTAAATTGTTCGGTAATGGATGTCCAGTTAGTTTGAGTTTCACTTGAGTCTGATGGTTGCAGTATTTAGGGAAGAGTTGTGCGACATTAGATGAGGGTGGCCTTAACAAGGATGGTACCGATTCCTTTTGCATAGCACTGAATAAGCCATATTCAAATTAATAGAGCGCAGTAATTGTCATACTATCTCGCATCCCTTGTTTCGCATGTTAATGGAAATGATTCGTGGGGAAGAAGTAACCTTTAGAGAAAAAGGGATCAGGGAGAATGAGGAGGGTGGGCTTCCTCAATGAGGACATTATCTTCGTAGAAGAATGCCAGAAAATTCAATCCTGACGGTCTCTCAACAGAGGGGCATCACATGATGCACATCATGGACGATGGAAATCCCCCAGGAACAGTATTGTACGGTAATTCTCGGGGAATACCATCGCTGTTCCTCCAAAGTGCACTACGTCTCTTTGTGATTAGACCAATGTCTTATATATTACCGGCAGATGGATAATAGGTCATCGCATGGAAGAAGGTAAAACCATTGGATTGTGTCATCGAATATCTGGGCACATGTAGAGTCCGGGTTCGAAGGGACAGGGGGCGGGTGGTGGCGATGGCCGGATTCCCCCGTTCCTTCAATCCATCTTTTTAAACTGCTATTCAGTAGGGCCGTTGTGGAGATAGGAACTCCTGTCAAAGAGCAAGAAAGTGAGTGACTGGTATGAGAACCTCAAAGCCAAGTCATATCTTACCGCTGATTATTACCTGAGGAACCTTGGCCTTTGGCTGGAATGGCTACATGAAGACCCGGAATCTATACTGAAGCTGGCTGGAGACGGTTACGCAAAATTCAAGGAGAAGGTCTCGGATCAGATAAGAAGGATGGAAAGAGAAGGTAAGGCGGGATCATACATCTCAACCTCCCTGAAGTCTGTCTCCTCTTACTTGAAATTCAACAACATCATCATAAGGCTGGGAATCAACATTAAGAACGAGAACAGGAACCTGACAGTAGAGAATGAGAGGATACCTGAAAAGAGCGAACTCGCAGCAATTCTCAGAAACGCGAATCCAAGGACAAAGGTCGCAATATCCCTCAAGAGAAGTTACCGAAGCAGGCGACGAGAGGGAGAGAGGAAGAGGGGAGGTGTCCGATCCTGTCCACCATAGGGGGACAGCCTTCATCAAAGGAGAATCACCCTTCGCATCCAGCCTCTTAACAACATTCTTGCCACTGACGGGGATTGTATTTTTAAAATGTTTGGAACGACCTCTTTTTTTACCTATAATGGCAGACGCAGCATATCTTTCTGTATTGAACTCTTTACTTCAGTGAATTAAGAATCTTCTCCGTAAGTGTCTTTACATAATTTTCAGGGTCCATTTTATTGTCATTCCACCACACAACATAGCATAACAAAGAACCAAAAAAGGCCTTCTTAATGGGAGCGGAGACGGTAGTTCCCACAAGCTCTTCTAGCTTAGAGAACATCTTGTCCATTTCCTGGAAACACATGGCTTTTAAAGCAGTGTCTATCTGTTTGTATCTTTCCTTGTTAGCAATAGTCATCAGGAGCAAGTTCCTGAGATCCGGATTTTCATATTTTCTCAAAAATGATGGACTTCGGTTTCATAAGCGGTGCCGAGTGGCTTATCATAATAGCAGCATTCATGGGGAGGTTCCTCCTACAGTTCTATCAGACATCTATAGGGTCACTGGGACTGGCATTCAGCATGAATTCTTTTGAGGTGGGGATAGGATTCGCATTATTCACAATTGCATTTGCAGTAGCTGCATTCCTCATGAGGACGTTCAAGCCGAGTCAGTTGAGGACTGTAGAGATAATATCACTGGCATTGCTCGGAATAACGATGCCCCTATACATATTCGCGAAGGGGTTCGTTGAAGTATATACACTGATGATCATAGACGGTTTCATAACCGGATTAGTAATGGATTCATTCATGACGATGGCGGGGATGGCTTCAAAGGAGCAGTCAAAGAGGCAGGTGGAACAGGCTTCCTTTTCCTTCTGGGTCGCACTCGCACTGATAGCCGCTCCATTCATAACGGGATATCTCCTCCACCTGGGCATAAAGGAAATATTCCTCATATTCGCTGTCATGGCTTTCGTAGCCATACCCTTCGTTATTGCACTGAGGGGGAAATACTCACTGCAATACATGGAGGCAAAGGGTCACAAGGGTAATGCAAGCATCTCTTCCCTTTTCAAGAACAGGCAGTTCAACTAGGCAGTCCTGGCCGCATTCGCTTACACAATTCCATTCTACATAATATTCTCATACGGCGTGATATACGGAGGGGTCCTAGGGCTTTCAGCCACAACAGTATTCTACCTGTTTGCAGCGATGTTCGTGGGTGACGTAATCACAAGATTCATCATAAGGTTGAAGTCCCCAATAGTTAATAGGAGACCCTACATGGTATTTGCAGTCACGATAGCACTGATATCTGCAGTGTTTCTAGCACTTAGCTCGGTGTCAGTAGCATTCTTCGTGCTTGCATTCCTGATAGCAGCAATACCTGATGGCATCGCTTGGACACTGGGAATACAGATTGCAAACACAACGTTCAAGCCTGAAGAGATTGGGACGTCAACATCGTTCTTCAGTTCATCCATGATGATCATGTCTGTCCTGATGCCATTGGTTGGCTATATGTTCTCGGTGAAGTACCTTGGATTTACAACCACGCTCTGGATATTCGTAGCAATAACTGCAATATTCTTCATATGGGAACTTATATTGAAGCCGACTCCTGGACAGGTGAAGCCAATCAAGCAGACACCTAACGCAGGCGAAGTAAGTGGTAGAGCTTGATAATACCCAGCAGCCTCCTTGTAACCATAATAAACTTTCTCGCGGCGCTTATCTTCGCAATGCTGGGCGTAGGGGCGGCACCAGTCTTTATACCGACAATCCAGAGTCTGGGATATAGCTTAGTCGTTACCGTCTTCCCACTTGCCATACTGCTAAACGGGATCAACAGCGACTTTGCCATGATTCCATTTGCCAAGGCGCGTAGCGTTGATTGGCGCATGGGGACCGTGATATCGATTATAGCAGCCATTTTTGCTTCACTGGTGCATACTTCGCTGCTGACGTTCCTGGGAGAACACTCATGTACTTCCTTGCAGCTGTACTGATCTTACTAAGCGCATGGACTTTTGCAAGAGTGAAGCGGGAAGGAAGTTATGCGAGGCCGGGCGTCAGAAGAGCAGTTCTGATCGGGGCACCAGCATCAGCCTTTGCCGGATTCGTGGGCGGCTTGCTCGCGATCGGAGGCGGCGGAATTCTCATGCCCTTCCTTTTGATATCGGGCTATAACACAAAAAACGCATCTGGGACCACAGCACTTGTGGCCACAGTTGCCACCATTGCAGGCTTTCTAGGATTCATTAGCCACGCAGCGATTCCCCTGGATCTTCTTCTCTACTCCATCGTCGCAATTGCTATAGCTTCTGTCCTTGGTGCATACCTTTCCATCAAACGTGCAAAGCCATCATGGCTTAAACTGCTCCTAGGCTTGATACTTTTGGCTTCAGCAATTAAGATAGTAATAACGTTGATTTGAGATGAGCAAGAGTAATAAAATATGAGCAAGCTCTCAAGAAGGGACAAAGAATCGTCATACACCCTCATTGGCGAAGTTGTATTGGGGGTAGTTATCGCTAAGATTGTGGGCATGAAGGAAAATGCAATAATGAGGAGGCTCGGTCTTAAGACACTTCTCTTCCCTCTTTTTATTGTGGCTGCTATAGTAGTGTGCTTGGCCCTGGGATTCTGGATCTGATCCGGAAGCTCCATAGTGGACACATACTGCATTCCCGTCGGACTCTTCTTCCTGATATACCCTGCAATGACCAAGGTTCGTCTTGATGAGATGTTGAAAAGCGTAAAGAACGTCAGAACTGTTGGTCTGATGGTGTTGCTCAATTATATGATCGCGCCATTTCTTGTGGCAGGAACAGCATATTTCTTTATCTATGCTGTGTACATGCCTTTAGGCATCCTGAGTTCCACAATAGCATCACAGATGTTGGTAGGGGTTGTACTTCTTGGAGTGGCTCCTTGTATCGGGATGGTAATGGT
>JAJZOT010000112.1 GCA_021847855.1 Thermoplasmata archaeon
GGGGCAGCTATAATGATCGCAGCAATTACCGAGAACATTACCAGGATTTTATGCCTCTGGATCACATTCTAGATACTTTATTACAATATTTATAATCTGCTCTTGTTTATTATAAAATACAAATGAACCTGCAAAATATGTGATCATGTACTGAATCTGCTGTCAAATTGAAATAGACTGATATTCCCTCTTTCTGAAGATCAGAGTTTACTATAGCTAGGGACATAAGTAATTGATTATATTTAGGTTGAACCTCTTTTTCCTGAAATAGTTTGATACCATTTTCCTGATATTTCCAAAGCTTTCAGGTACGGTTGATCCCAATTGATTATCCTTTGCCTGGTTCCAGCACTCCTCTGCCGGATTAAGCTCAGGAGAACACCTCGGGAATCTTACCGGCATGATTGTCTTCCTGTTCTTCTTCAGAAACCTCTCAACTTCACCCGAGGTATGCCAGGGAGCACCGTCGTAGAACAGGGCGAATCTTCCATATTCTCTTTTCAATGTGTTCAGGTAACTGATGAACACCCGGGAATTCATGCCGTCATATGATCGGAAAAGCGTTGATCCATCTAAGGCGACGGATCCAAACTCAAAGATCTTCTTGTGGGATCCTGTTGTCATGATTCTGGGTTTGCTCCCTTTCTTTGCCCATACCTTCCTGACAATGCTGTCGTATACGAATACGGATTCATCCATGCATACCGCTGTCATTCCTTTCCTGAGAGAGCCCAGTATCTTTCCTGCTTTTTTTTAAATTTTTCAACCTCCTCATCAGAGGCCGAGTTCTTATGCTTCTTCCTTGGCGTTATCAGGGCGTATCCCCACTCCTGTGCCATTCTCCTGATGTGCCTTCTGGTATATCTGACACCGGATTTCTCCTCAATTATCTTCGATATCTCTGTGGTCTTCCAGTGATCCCTGCCGGATAATTCCGTACGGATTTCCTCTCTGATATTTTCATTCATAAGAGAAGGTCTTCCGGACTTTGTCTCTGTCTTCAGGCTTCCAATGCCTGATTCTTCAAACCTCTTTTTCCAGTACATGACTTTAGATTGAGGACAGAACAGACGTTCGGCCACATCATAACTTGACTCCCCAGATTTCAACCATATAATCATCAGTATCCTCTCCCTGATCTCAGCGTCCCCTTCACTTTTATATCGATTTTTCAGGTCTTCAATTTCGGCATCAACCATGAAGCTATAATTAAAAATAGTATTTAAGGATAATCAGATACTAATGTCCGTTGCTATAGATTCCTTTCGGACATCCAGTCTAAATAGTTAATCAATCGATCATATGCCAGCCCTGTCTTGACGGAAAGATTTGAACGATTTGAGGCTCCGTCCTCGGCAAGGCTGTAAAGGATCCTTGCAACTAGGTATAGATCAGGCTTGAACAGCTGATTCCTGGAATCTTTCAGCAAACCACCTCAGCTGTTTTATTGTGTATTTCATGTCATTGATTTCATTCAATGAATTCGTAATTTCCCTGTGCCTTACGACGAATGCTAAAATTATTGATAATATAACCGTGATTAACTGATAAAAGTAGAAGATGTTCAGACCAATTGCAAGTAGCCGAACGAGCAGCGCAAGAATTATTGGAAAAAACAATGAGAGAATGAGGTAAATCATAAAAGCATAAACAAGAATAACAGTACCTGTGTAAAATGAAAAACTGTTCTTTCCTCTTGAGATATTTCTCAAAAGAGAATCCCAGTCCTGGCTTACGATAAACTTGACAAGACTCTTAATATCACCATGTTCAAAAGGCACAATTTTATTTATTTCAAGTTCTTTTTTTATCACTTTGCTTTTCCGGTAAACAAAAGCGTATAGGACAATGCCTGTCGCCAGTTCTAGTATATTGAACACATCCAAGTAATTTCCGGCAGATAACCTGAACACACCAAAATTAGTGACTAAGTTATCGAAGTCATAATTTAAAATTAGCAATAATGCTAATAGCAAAATTGCGCTGACGGCCAGTATCAATGCAATTATCTCACCCGCAACTTCCCACAGATGATTATATTTTTTTGTTTTCTCAATTAAAAATTTCAGGGATTCAGCAGCACTAATTGCTCTGTCTGTTGAGTCAGTCATCTGCCGACCTCCTGATAGTATAAAGAGAAAACGTTCTTAACATATATTACAAGTATTTCGCGCCCACCGTCATTGAATAACCCAGTTTTCAGATTAGGATACGGACTTTTCGATAGTAATTTTATGATGAAGGGATTGAAAAAAGAGAGGTTTTTAATGAAACTGAAAGTAAAATTTAACCGGGGCAGTTTTGACAAGTCAGAGGTTGAGTTGAACAACAAATCAATATATGGATTTATCACTGTTCCATTGAAACCTACTTTGTTAATTGTGAGGTAAGATGAACTTTCAGGTATTTCAATTGAAAGATTATAAATTCCGTTTCCGTATAGATGCATCGCAGATTTTGAATCGAAACCAGGCAGCTTGGCGATAACGATATAATTAGTTTCATTCAATTGCTCATTTGGAACAAATTCATAATTAGAGGAGGAATGATAAAAGGATACCAAAGTTAATTCCAATGCAATGATTATTATTAGAACAATAACAAACACCTTAAATTGCTTTAGATTAATCTTCTCACCTGATTACAATATTCTCTCGAAAGTAATTAAATGAACTCACTCAGGGTGAGGGAACAGATGTGTGTTTATTATGTCATAATCTGAGAAAGTGCACAGAATCGCGTTCAACGGGATTTTCCAAAAACCAACCTTATTTTTACTCACGGCAAACATATTAGTCAGTCACAATCCCAATCATGTTCAAATGGGATAACAGATGGGTCATGGCGGTTTATTGGAAGTTCATGGAAGAAAGATGTCAAGAGAAAGTTTTCTGTTTGTATAACATCCCAGGTTGACGGGTAGACATGCAAGAAAAAAATAAATTCTATTCTACCGAGCAGGCCACATTATTTATTGACAGACAGGATAAATTGGATCCCATATCTGAACAATGCTATGAAATATTTTTACAACAAAATTATGATGATGTTTCTATAGAAGATTCTTGAATTCCTTTATCTAAAAACACAACGGTTCCATTGTCAATTCATTTCATTGGTTTCGTTCAACGATCGTGTGCTTCTTTGTTCATGAAGAAAAATACTAAAATGATTGACAGTTTGCTCACTGGAAATTGACTGAAATTATTATCCGGTAATTCTTTTAAGCTTAATAGCTCTATCGTCCCAAGGATTAAATGTTCAGCGACACCATAGATTTAAAAGGGTGTACAAAAGATGGTTTTGTTTTAATAAAAAATCATGGCCTTATTGCGAGCAACAGAACTGCTGCACTTGTTGGCGCAAATGGTGATATCGACTGGGCCTGCCTTCCCAAGTTTGATTCTGATCCCATTCTTGCAGGAATATTGGATTCAGAGAAGGGTGGTCATTTTATTATTACACCGAATGATATATCGGATCTCAGAGTATACCAGAATTACAGGGAAATGACCAATATATTGGTCACTGAATTCATAAAGGGAAATAAAACTATTTTGAGGCTAACAGACTTCATCCCAGTTTCTGAATTCACAACAATCAATTTTCCGGAGATACACAGATATGTCGAGGCACCGGAGTCAGATATCCAGGTTTCTGTAACTTTCAATCCAATTTTTGATTATGGGAATAACAAGCCCACTGTCGAAAAATCGCTTTCAGGGTATGTTTTCAATGGGGGAAATTATTCGGTGGCACTGGCGTGTGACGTTCCTCTCGCAATAACTTCTGGTGGTGTTCACGGCGTCTTCACTCTTAAGAAACACTCTTCAAGATGGTTCGTTCTCCTGAATGGTGTTAAGCATACCTTGAGGATTACAGATTATAGGTCATATGAAAGACTTGAGGAAACCACAAATTACTGGAAAAACTGGAGTTCACAGTGCACATATCATGGCATTTACAGCCAGCATGTCCTAAGATCAGCACTCGCCCTTAAAGGGTTATTCTACGAACCGTCCGGGCTTATGGTGGCAGCCCCTACAACCAGCCTGCCGGAATGTATAGGAGGCGAGAGAAACTGGGACTACAGGTATGCCTGGATAAGGGATACCGCTTACGTTGTTGAAGCACTTTCCATGATTGGTCTGAAGAAGGAGGCAACTAAATTTCTCTATGATATGATGGAGAACATTTCAAAGGATAACGACAAACTGAGGACAATTTATACTATTGATGGCTCCTCCTCTCTTAATGAACGCACCGTTGATTTTGATGGTTACCTGCATTCGAGGCCCGTCCGCGTCGGGAATAAAGCTTCAAGACAGCTTCAGATTGATGAATACGGTTCGATAATCAATTCAATCTATCACCTTTCAAGAATCGGAGGGACGGTGAATTCCTACATGTGGAATTTTGTCATAGATTTTCTTAAGAAACTTGAGTCCCTGTGGAAGGAACCTGATTCAAGTATCTGGGAATTTAGAACAGAAAGAAAGCACTACGTTTATTCGAAGCTCCTATGCTGGGCGGCTTTTGACAGGGCAATACAGATGGGAAAGATCCTGAAGATGTCTGCTCCATACGAGGCATGGAAAGCAATAGCCGGCCAGATAAAACAGACAATCCTGGATAATGGAACTGATCCAACACATTCATACCTGACACAATCTTTCGGGTCTGATCAGATTGACGCAGCTCTTCTGAGGGCTCCTCTTCTTGGCATTCTTCCTGCTTCGGACCCTCTTATAACTGGAACAGTTGCAAAGATAGAGAAAGACCTCATGCATGATGGATTTTTATTTAGGAGATACCTCAATGACGATGGCTTGAAGGGCGAGGACAATGCATTTTTGATGCTCTCTTTCTGGTATGTTGAAGATCTGATTGAAATGGGTAAATTGAAGAGGGCGAGAGAGGTTTTTGAAAGCCTTCTTCAGAGATCCAACCACCTCAACCTTTTTTCTGAGGAAATAGATTTCAGCACTGGTGACCTTATCGGTAATTTTCCTCAGGCCTTATCTCATATAGGCGTGATAAGGTGCGCAAGTAAACTGACAGATTCCTTTAAACAGAATCTGAGGGTATCTGAAAGCAGGTATAATTACTGATCAATCGAAATCTCTCTGTCTATTTGAAATTGGTCTTTCTCTGTTGCGTATCCTGAACGCTGACGCAAGTAGAATCAGGCCTGAAGGAAGAAATGCAAGGCCAAAAACGATTGTGTATATTACTGTATAACTGATCCTTTCAATTGAAAGTGACACGTTCGAGGATTCATTTGAATTGTTGATTACAACAAGCGAAATATTTCCTGATGACCCTGAGACATATTCCCTGGTTACCGATCCAGATCCGGTTAAATTGGCGTATCCAGTCCGGAGACTATGCGACTGTAAAATATACGATGTAAAGTTTGCTGATGACTGATTCGAGGATACAGTGTAAAAGATCAGGTCTCCGACCTGAATCGACGCATTATAATTCATGCTAATTGATCCATTTGCTGTAATGTTTTCTGTTCTATGCATCGCATTGTTTGTGGTCAATATGACACCTGAAACTGCAAAGAGAACTATTGAAACAACTATCAGTATGTATGCGATCCTTGCAATCTTTCTGTAGTCTCTCAGCAATCCTGTGCCCCTTCATGGCATAATAGCCAGCATTAGTTAATTATTTCTGAATTTTAACCTCCAAATGATCTGATTCAGATATATCAACGATTGACGATCTCAAAAGACCCTCAATAATTTTCCTATTTTTCTCTATGAGTTTCTTTTTTCCAGATACAGATATCTCCCTTCCAGTGGATTTCCCGGTCTTCGCTGACTCCGATCTCGCCATTGAAACAACCTCAATTACATAATCAATCTCATTGGATACCTCATCCTCCTGTATGTCATCATCAGGCCACGACTGTCTGTGAACAGAAGCGTTTTCGCTGAAGACAGAATTGAACACCTCCTCAGTTGTGAACGCAAGATATGGAGCATAGAGAAGTAATATCGAACGGAAAGATTTCTTCAAGGTCTTTAGCGTTTTTCCTTTCTCATTCTCAGTTAATTCAGGGTCACGTAACCTTACCTTACACATTTCAAGATATGAGTCACAGAAAGTATTCCAGAAAAAGTCGTCTATCTCTATCCTGGCTCTTGAG
>JAJZOT010000113.1 GCA_021847855.1 Thermoplasmata archaeon
GCAAGTGTTTCTTCAAGATCCTTGATGGCAATGAATGACCCTTCCCTATCAATCTTGTTTACAACGAATATGTGGCCTATCTCCATTATGCCTGCTTTTATTGCCTGAATCTGGTCACCCAGTCCCGGACCGAGAACCACAATGACGGTGTCCGCAAGGTTCACGATGTCCAGATCAGCCTGACCCGCCCCGACCGTCTCAACAATTATGAAATCATTTCCTGCGGCATCCAGTATATCGACTGCATCCCAGACAGCCCTTGAAAGTCCCCCGTTGAGACCGCGATTGGCAAGACTCCTCATAAAAACGCCATATCTTGAGAGGTTTTCCTGCATCCTTATCCTGTTTCCCAGAAGGGAACCTCCGCTGAACGGACTTGATGCGTCAACAGCAAGAACTGAAACCTTGATTTTTTTGGATGATAATATCTTGCATAGATTACCTATCATGGTGCTTTTACCTATGCCCGGTGGTCCGGTAATGCCGATTATACCTGCATGACCTGTTTTTGGGTATATGCTTTTTATAATGAGATTCCTCTCCACATGAAGGCTTTCTGTTTCAACGATTGATATTGCCCTGGCAACACTCCTCGTGTCGGATCTCTCTATGCCTTCCACAATACTCTTCAATTCCAAAATAAGCACCTATCTGGAGAGTTTCCTCTTTCTTGCTTCCGCAGCCCTGGTGGTTACATGTTCTATAATCACGCTTAAGGGTGTACCCGGACCATAGTTCCCTGTTACTCCTATCTCTTCAAGCTTTGGCTTGTCTTCGTCAGGGATGGTACCACCTCCAACAAGAGCTATGTCGTCTATACCCTTCGACCTCATGATATCTGCCACTTTCCTGAATACAGTGAGATGGGCTCCGTTGAGAAGACTCAGTGCAACCACGTCCACATCCTCGTTCACTGCTGTTTCCACCACGCTTTCCGGAGTTGGAAGGAGACCTGCATAAAGAACCTCCATTCCTGCATCCCTGAATGCCTTGGCAAGAACAAGTATGCCACGATCATGGCCATCTATGCCAGGTTTTGCAAGCAGAATCTTGATAGGTTTGTCCTTAAACAATAACTGGCTCTTTCCATTCTCCAAATATATTCCTCCCGACATTTGAAATCTCTTCCAGTGTTGCGTAGGCCTCCACAGCTCTTATAATGTACGGCATGGAGTTTTCTTCTGGATTCCTGAGTGCATTTTCCAGATCCCTGAGAGCTTTGCTGACTTTTTCACTGTCCCTGCTTTCTTTCAGCCTTTTCAGTTTAGAAACCTGATCTGTCTGTGCTTTCAGGCTGATTTTAAGTGTGCTTATTGGTTTCTCATTCTTTTCCACGTAACGGTTCACACCAACCATTATCTCCTTTCCCTGTTCAAGTCGCATCTGTCTCCTGTAAGATGTTCCTGCTATTTCCTTCTGTATAAATCCCTTCTTAACGGATTCCAGTATTCCACCAAGCTTCTCGATTGTGTCAAAATACCTGTAGGCTTCCTCTTCCATCCTGTCTGTAAGCCATTCCACATAGTATGAACCGCCGAGGGGATCTATGACATCCGGAATTCCCGTTTCATCTGCAAGGATCTGCTGAGTCCTCAGGGCTATTTTCACGGCCTCCTCTGATGGAAGTGCCCATGCCTCATCGTAGGAGTTTGTATGAAGGCTCTGCGTACCTCCCAGTATGGCTGCCATTGCCTCAACAGTTGTCCTTATGATATTGTTCAGGGGCTGCTGCCAAGTCAGGGTATAACCGGATGTCTGTGTGTGGAACCTGAGCAACAGGCTTCTTTCATTCTTCGCCCCATATTTTTCCCTGAGCACTGTAGCCCATATTCGTCTGGCAGCCCTCATCTTTGCGATCTCCTCGAAGAAGTTTATTGATGAGTTGTAGAAAAATGACAGTCTTGGTGCAAAATCATCCACCTTCAATCCCGATTTTATGCCCATTTCAACGTAGTAAAATCCATCTGCAAGTGTGAATGCCAGCTCCTGAGCAGCACTTGATCCTGCCTCCCTTATATGGTATCCTGATATGCTTATATAGTTCCATTTTGGAACGTTCTCGGTACAGTATACCATCATGTCCCTTATCAGCCTGATGTGGGCCTCTGGAGGATAAATCCACTCTTTCTGTGCTATGTATTCCTTGAGTATGTCTGCCTGTACGGTTCCAGCTATTCTATCCAGCGGAATATTCTTCTTTTTGGCCACAGCAATATACATGGCTGTCAGCACGGCGGCCGGAGCATTGATGGTCATGGATGTACTCACCTTTGCAAGGTCTATACCATCCAGTATCTCTTCCATATCCTGCAGTGATGATACGTTCACTCCACACCTTCCAATCTCGCCATCTGATCTTGGATTGTCAGCGTCAAATCCGTAAAGTGTAGGCATGTCGAATGCAATGCTCAAACCAGATTCCCCGTGTTCAATGAGATATTTCAGTCGCCTGTTTGTATCACTGGGAGTTCCGAAACCTGAAAACATCCTCATAGTCCACTGTCTGCCGCGATACATGTTTGGGTAAACTCCTCTTGTGTATGGGTATTCTCCTGGCATTCCAAGCTGGTTTTCATGATTCTGGGGGAGATCCTCTTCGGTGTAGACCTCCTTTAGATCTATTGAAGATGAATTTGTGAACTCTCTGGGAATGTATCCTGTATTTTTATTCCACGGTTCGAGCGTCCTGGCTTTCCATTCATCGTAAGCACTATTTTTCTCTGGTTTATTGTTTTGAATTTCACGTAGCTTTGAATTCCAGTAATTCTCTCCCCTTTTTTCCATGCCCTATCATTTAAACCATGAATTAATAATTTTCCGAATATCTGACTCCCGGAAAATCCACGTCGGATTCATGAACCCGGAACTTGACAGGAATAAAGAACGAGAGTAGGTGAAAAAGACTTATTATGAACAATATTAATTATGAAAGGATATAAGTCATTATGAAGCTTCTATAGAAGCAATGATGTGTGCATCCCATAACTGCATCTGCTTGAAAAAATGTACTTACTGCAATTTAAGGGTGGAATAAACGTTTCGTGAGGAAATCACTTAACTCGGATTGGTTACCAGTAATCCTTATTCACGAACTCTTCGTAAAGCTCTTCCAGCCTGACCTTATTCTCGACCTCTCTCTTTGCCAGAATCACCAGCGTATTACCGAGCTCCTTACCTGCGTATTCAAGAGACATCAGATCCAGGATGTGATGGAAATCCTTTGACATTTTCATCGCTGAAAGCATAACGCTTTTCAGGTCATTGGGATTTATATTGTCAAGATCCGCCTCTATGAGATGATCCAGCATCTCGTAATCCCTTCTCTCAATTTTCAGTGATTGTTCATCAAAGTGACCATTTTTAATGGCTTTTAGAATCAACGCCCTGTCGTTGCTTTCATTTTTCTGAAGTCTCCTGAGCATCAGCTTAACATGATCCACACTTGATCTTTTATAGAGATCCTCATACCTTTCGCTGATCCTTTCCTTTAATCTCAGGGCTTTTCTGAGGATATCATCCTTTATTACAGCTTCATTTTTTCCCGATATTGTTTTTACAGACATCTCAGTTTTTCTCCACTAAAATAGTACTAAACATTCTACGCATATAAGTTTTTCGAATTTAGACTTTCGAAAGTCGTAATCCATCCGAACATGGACTGCTTAGAATTAATTATATCGATCACAGACATGAACCAGAGATCCATTTGAATGTAAACAGAGAAGTTGAGGTATCACCGTCACTTATATCATGCGATCTGGCAAATCTGGGAAATCAGGTTGTGCTGTGTGAGAAGTTCGGGGCCGGTTCATTCCATCTGGATGTAATGGACGGTCATTTTGTGCCAAACCTTACCATGGGACCTGACCTGATAAAAGCTGTCAGAAAGGTTACCGATCTCAGATTGGAGACACACCTTATGATAGAACGGCCGGACAAATACTACAGAATGTTCCATGAAGCGGGCTCCGATCTCTTGCTTGTTCATTATGAGTCACCTGTGGATCTTAGACATCTTTTTGACGGAATGAGTGATGAAAATATAGACTATGGACTGGTGATAAATCCTGAGACCCCCTTCAGTCGGGTGAAGGACCTTGTTAATGAGTGCAAAGTTCTTCTGGTTATGTCAGTGCACCCTGGCTTTTCCGGGCAGAGTTTCATTGATTCATCATTACCCAAGATAAAGCAGGCCAGGAAATACATAGATGAAAATCATATTGATTGCCGCATAGAGATAGATGGAGGAATAAATTATGAAAACGGGAAAAAGGCTGTGGAAGCAGGTGCGGACATCCTGGTATCAGCTTCGTATATCTTTTATAATGATATTGCAGATAGCATAAAAAAACTTAAGTCTCTTGGTTCCACGTGACATTACCTGTTGTTTAAGAGAATTACCCTTCCATCCCTTATTTCCTCATATCTTTTCAGGGCTCTTGCATAATCTCCAAGCTGGAATCTATCGGAAACCCTGACCTTCAGCTTGAATTTTTCCGCTATTTCCATAACTTCATGAAAATCCTTTCTTGTGCCTCCAGTTGATCCCACTATACTGTATTCCCTGCTGTATATCTGCGATATGTCAATTGTTGCTTCCTTTCCGGTCTGAACTCCAAATGTTACAAGTGTTCCGGAGATGTCAAGATGACTCATTGCGCTGTTCCAGAAACCAGAACCTATGGAATTCACCACAATATCTGCTTTGAAGTCGGAAGGGATGTTTTCTGCATCATATATTGTATGAGCACCGAAATCTCTGGTCCATGTCTTCCTTGTTACTCCGTAAACCTCCATTCCCATTATGTTTCCAAGCTGTGTGAGAAAGATCCCCGTGTTGCCTGATGCACCGTAAACCAGCAGCTTCTTGCCTGCCCCTGAAGATGCTCTCTTCAGTGCCCTGTATGCAGTCAGTGCCCCAACCGGAAGACTCACCGCGACCTCGTTGCTAATACCTTTTGGTATGGGAAACAGGTTCACAGCTTTTACCGAAACCATTTCAGAATACCCGCCGTTGCTCACAACGCTCCATATCCCCCCGTTAATACACAGGTGCTCGTTTCCACCAAGACATTTAGGACATGTCCCGTCATATACGCGGTTATAAATGATGACCCTGTCACCCTCCCTGAAGGTTCCATGATCTTTCATTACGACACCAACAGCTTCAGCACCAGGAATATGAGGCATTGGGGTTACATTGTAGATTACTCTCCCATTTATAATTCCGTAGTCTATGGGATTCAGTCCGGACATGAGAACCTTTACCAGGACCTCGTCATCCTTTGGAACAGGATCCGGTACATCTTCAAAATTAAGATTTTCAATTCCCAGAGGCTTTCTTAAAACCAGTGCTTTCATATGTATAAATCCAACAAAGGCATATGAACATTTTCAGGTATTTCCGGGTGACTGAATAACTACACTTCATAATGTGGTTTACTGTATAACCAGCTGCAATTCACGTTTCGCAGGGATGAAATGAAAGTGAACCTTCCTGTATTCCTGTCATGCATGAATCTGTCCACTGTGAGACAGAGATTAAGATGGCCAGGAGAGCATATTGCCCTGTGCCTGCCTGCGTCTGCAAAGCACGATAGCCTTATCTTAATGCGGAATTACCCTCTATCCGGAGGAATTTCAGGACAGCGGAGATTGAGTCGATAATCTTTGAATTGGGAAGGCACTTCCGTAGAGTGGGAGAGAATGTCACTTAAAATGCACCTAACATTTAAGGTTCATTATTAATAAGTATTGTTAACATTTCAATCCTGTGATAAGATGGAAGACAGATTATTATTAGTATTCACTGTAGCAATAGTTCTTGCGGGAATAGGTGGAGGTATATGGGTTGTTCACCAGCCAGACATGGCAAATGCTTCTCCACGGATTGATCAAAATCCATACAATCTCACGCTGGTGATACAGCATGGAATTGTATTTAACTCAAGCATAGGAACGCAGCCCTCATACTTCGTCCTTCAGAATGGAACACTTCAGAACTCTTCTAACCTGAATTTACCGGCAGATCGTATCATAAACCTCATAATAATAGATTTTGACAATGGTCCATCGCCTCTGATGAATCCAAACATGAATTCGGTGCAGGGTACACTGAGTGGACATGT